>NZ_JBAIYV010000041.1:0-190625 GCF_036763075.1 Desulfotomaculum sp. 1211_IL3151
GTTCTTGTATATGTTGGGACATAACCTTCAGCAGGAACAGAATAAAAACTCATATCCCTTAAACTACTAATGATTTCATTACTGGTAAACTTACCACCCAAAAACTTTTCAAGATATCTGTATAATACCAAAGCAAGAAAACATGTAGTAAAGTGAGCCTTAATCCTGTCATCTCGACTTAAATAAACAGGTCTCGCTTTAAACTCACTCTTCATAATTCTAAAACATTCTTCTATTTCCCAGCGTCTGTGGTTAATCTTTACAATAGCCATGGCATCGTCATCTAAATTAGTGCATATAGCATAAAAACCATCATACATTTCCTCATTTGATATCGTATCCTTATTTATGCTGTATATTGCTTTATCAGCCACCTCGCCATCTTTAGTAATATTAGTAGATGATATAAACCGTTTAAAATCATTTTGATTTTTTTTCTTGATATCGGATGGTCTGGTTTCAACCAATTTAATTGCCCGCTCTAACTGCTTTTTTCTAATTTGTCTTTGATAATCCCTGTATTTCAAAGAATAAGTAACAATAAGTTTCTGCTCTAGACCATCCTCTTTAATCCAACGCTCTTTGTAGAATGTTTCCCCTTTGTATTTTTCATAGGTCTTCTCATCACAATTAAGTGTTCGGATATCATACAATTCATCTTTTCCGGGAATATGCCAGCCTAAAGGATCAAGAGCCCACTGTTTTAAGTGCTTTTTTAACTTTTTCACGGATTGGGTTGTAATAAAAGCCCTATCTTTTTTATCATTAAATTTGCGGTTTTCCGTTGAAGATAATCCGGCATCTGTGCAAACAATAAATTTCGATAATTCAAAATCCCTAAGAATTTTTTCTTCCAAGGGTTTAAGAGTCGTCTGCTCATTAGTATTCCCACTGTGAATACTAAACGCAAGAGGGATGCCATCCCCGTCCATAAATAAACCCATCTCAACGATCGGATTAGGTTTGTGATCTTTGCCGAAGCCGTATTGCTTGAGACCATCCTCCTGTTCGATTTCAAAAAAGTAATTTGTGCAATCATAGTAAAGAATACGGTCGTTCCGCTTGGATAGAACCAAACTATTTTTGTAAAGCTCAGATTGTATGAAATCCGTTTCTTTAGCAAGCACTTCCAATGCTCTGTATATATGCTGCAATTCAAAGTCAGGTTGTTCTAGCAATTTCTTTGATTGTTGACAGGTATTTAGTTTTGAAGACGGGAATAGGATTCTGCCGTAAATCAATCTCGACAGAATAGAATCAAGATTAAAGGCAAACTTATAATTGCTAGATATTTCTTTGCAAATTCTATGTAACCCCAGTTGATGATAGATTTTTTGTAAGAAGAGATAACCACCATTAAAGGAACGTTGTTTATTTTTATCAATCAATTTTGATTGATTATACTTAACAATAACTTCACGTTTGAGTTCTTTTTCCTTTTGATTCAATTCATCAATGTAGTTTTTAGCCCATTCATAAGGATCCTGTCCATTCAACTTTTCTCTGAGTTCGGCTTCGGTTCCGAGTTTCTCTACAATCACTGAAGAATTTGACTGAGTCTTACTGTTATAAACAGATTTTATTACATAAAGAGAAGCTGCATTTTTAGACTTGGTCACCTTGAGTCTCATTATAAATGACGCCTCCTTTTCTTATATTATAACACAGTACGAAAAAGTGCGATATAAACAAAAGTAAAAAGAGACAAAAAAATAAGCCTGTATCAAGGCTTTTGGGCAATTTTTCTTTATTCAACTGTCAAAGACCCGGGTGATGACGCAATTCCTACCGAAAGCCACTTTTCCCACCTATTTATATGTGGTACAATAAGTCATACTAATAAAATACGAGGTGTGAAATGAGGAAAGTGTTTTTAAACTAATCAAATTTAATAATTTCTTATAAAGTGCATACCGATGGCAAGAAATTAGTCTGCACTTTTTTAAGAGATGATAGTTTAAAAACACTTACGGAATAATTTAGATTTAGGTTAGGGATATTTAATAGCCCTGATCTTTGTATGGTTTACTGCAGTATAACACATAAGTGTTTTACTGCAGTTTTGTTTTTTCTCTATCATCTCTTGGCTAAGCGATGTGACAAGGAGATGATTGTATGAACTTATATTTTAATGATCTTAGTAAGAGCTATCAGGGAAAAACCGTATTCGATACGATTCACGGTGCAATCCACGGTGGAGATAAAATTGGCTTGATTGGTGCAAATGGTAAGGGAAAAACAACCTTGGCCAGGATTTTGGCGGGTCAGGAAGTCGCTGATGCAGGTGAAATTAGACGGTCACCTGCCTATGGCAGAATTTTTTATGTAGAACAGTACCCCATGTTTAACGCCAATGTCTCTGTTTACGAAGAAATATACAGGATGGCCTCAAGGGACCAGAATCATAGTAAAGATTATCCGACAATGGTCAAAAAAACCCTTAACAAAGTAGGTTTAGGTGAGGAAAGATGGGGTCAGAGAGCCGCCAGTTTAAGTGGTGGAGAAAAAACAAAACTGGTCCTTGGCAAGGCCATGGTTTGTGATTTCGACTTACTGATCCTGGATGAACCCACGAACCATCTCGATATGAATAGCTATATTTGGCTGGAGGAATTTGTGCAAAACCTCGGTCAGCCCCTGCTAATGATTTCCCATGATCGTTTTTTTCTTGATCGTGTGGTCAACAGGATTTGGCACTTGACCGACCAGGGATTAAAGGTCTATGAAGGAAATTACTCTGCCTACAAAATGCAAAGGGAATTGGAACGAGTCAGTATTACCAAGGAGTATGAAAAGCAACAGAACCAGATTCAACAATTAGGACAAATGATCCACCAAAGGAAAAATTGGTATAAAAATGCCCATCAAGCAGCGGGTCAAAATGACTTTTATCGGTCCAAGGCTAAAAAACATGCCAGTGTCTTAAAGGCAAAGGAACGGGAACTTGCCAGAATAGAAAAGAACAAAATTGAAAAGCCGAAAAAAGCCTTATCCCCTGCCTTTGAGGTGATTAACAAAAGTATCATCGGCAAGAAATTCCCTAGGTTTCTTGTTCAAGTGGAGAAGCTCTGTAAAAGCTATGGTAATAAGGTACTCTTTCAAGATATTTCCTTTAACCTTGGGCGGCAAGATAAGATTGCCCTAATTGGACAAAACGGTGTGGGCAAGACAAGCCTCCTTAAAACAATTTGCCATTTAGATCAGGACTACCGTGGTACCATCACCATTAACCCCTCGGTGAAAATTGGATATTTTGCCCAGGAACTTGACAATCTCCATAGTGGGTCCACCATACTAGACGAAGTTTTAATCGAAGGAAGTACGGTTGAGGAAACCAGGCTACTTTTGGCTTGTTTACTATTTAGAGGAGATGCTATTTATAAAAAGATAGCCAATCTAAGCATGGGAGAAAGGGGCAGGGTTGCCTTTGCCAAACTGATCTTATCCGGTGCCAATTTACTTGTCTTGGATGAACCAACAAACTACATGGACATCGAATCGAAAGAAAAAATAGAGGAAGTATTGGAGGAATTTGAGGGAGTGGTGCTTTTTGTTTCCCACGACCAATATTTTATCCAGAGATTGGCCAATGGGATTTTTCAAATAGAGAACCGAAAATTGTACTGTTATGATGGGGACTATGCGTATTATTTGTCTAAATGCAAGGAACAAAAGGGAAAAGAGGAGAGCGGCCTAGACTACACCCAATTAACGGACAATATTAGACGCTTAGAATGTGAACTGGCCTTTTTAAGTGGTAAACTAAATGAGCCCTTGGAGCAGGAAGAAAAGGCCAGGCTTAATGAAAGATTTTTGGCAACTGCCAAGGAGCTAAGGTCAAATAAGGACCTACTCAAGGGACATAAATAGGGAGTCTAACAAAATAACCCACTGCTTCTTTAGGGCAGGGGGTTATTTTTTCTTAAATATCTTGTTTTTCTGAAATGACCAGGGCGGTTATTAAAAAAATGAAAAATACCGGAACTAATAACTCCCAGGTATAGGGGATGCCACGGATGCCAGTTGGATACCAGCCAATTTCTTGTAAGATCACATAATAGGGTAAAGCAGGAAATAAAAACGGTCCGACGCTAGGCATGGCCAGGGAAATGAAATCGATCATGATAAAGGCCCCAGCCGTAATCAGTGGGGGAACAAAATGTCGGGTCCAAAGGCCAATACAAATAAATATGGGCATTAGAGAAAACTGCATAAAACATGTCTTTAAAGCCAGTGGAAAAAATCGAACAAAGGCCGCCCAGGGACTGGCAGCTATGAAAACTTTGCCAACAAATATAGTTAAAACGTATGATAACAGGTTTAATACCATTAAGGTAAGCAAAAGGGTAATGGTTTTGGCTAAGATGATCGATTTACGACTTACCGGTAAGGTGAACAGATTAATGACCGCTCCTGTTTGGTATTCTTGGACAAAAATGAAAGCGGCCAAGGCGCTGAAGGTCAGTGGGAATACAAACAAATGGTTTACCTGCATACAAAGGGCGATGATATCTACCCACTCTGCCTGAATCCCTAGATTACTTGTCTTTAAGGAGGTAGATACCAGCGTAATAAAGGGAGCTACGAAGGCGGCGATGACGGCAGAAAGCAATATCTTGGAACGTTTCCATTTCATTAATTCTAAACCAATGGCGCTAAGCATTATTTTTCACCCCCGGTAATGCGCATAAAGCGATCTTCTAGGGTTTCCTGATGTAAGGTGATATGGGAGACCTCAATGCCAGACTCAATTAGTACACGATTCACCCGTTCAGGCCTGTTTAATTGGCCAGAGGCCTGAATAAAGCCGTTGTTCAGTAAGTCAACTTTTTGCATCCCTAATCTATTTTTTAAAAGCTGGATCGCTGTCTGGGGGTCATTAACTTTCAGTTCCAAATACCGCTTGCCCTTTGCGTGTATTTCCTCCAAAGAAATTTCATCGGCCAAAGTTCCCTTGTGAATAATACCAACTCGCGTGGCCATTTGCTCCACTTCCGGCAGGATATGACTGGATATTAAGATGGTCTTATGCTGTTCTTGATTTAATCGCTGGATGGTTTCCCGAATTTCCTTGATACCTGCCGGATCCAGACCGTTGGTTGGTTCATCAAGAATAATGAAATCTGGATTATGCAAAAGGGCCCTGGCCAAACCAAGCCGTTGTTTCATACCCAGGGAAAAGCCTTTGACAACCCGGTTGGCAGCTTCACGCAACCCCATAAAATTTAATACTTCGTTAATTCGTGTTTCCTTGATCCCAAACATTTTTGCATTGTAATAAAGGTTCTCTTTGGCTGTTAAATTAGGGTAAAAACCAGGGTATTCAATGGTTGCTCCAATACGGCGAAATAGGTCTTTGCCGAATTTGGCTTTGGGTAAGCCAAAAAGTTGAATGTCACCTTGGGTGGGTTTAATCAAATCCACGATCATGCGAATGGTGGTGGTTTTACCAGCGCCGTTTCGCCCCAGAAAACCATAGATTTCCCCCCTATGCACGGTCAGGGTTAAATCCTTGACGGCCCATTGATCATGATATTGTTTACTCAGTTTTGATAGCTTTAAGATTGGTTCATTTAGCATTTGAATTCTCCTTCTTGTGATCTGGTAATGCGGCTAAAGGGGTAGTTTAATGATAAACTCATAATAATTATCTTTACGCGCCAGCCAGATTTTGCCATTGTGCAGTTCCACTATATTTTTAGCAATGGACAAGCCTAAACCGGTGCTGCTGGGCATTGCTCCACTGTCCAGTGTGCTATTGATATTAAAAAAGCGTTCAAATACTTCGTCTTCTTGTTCTTTGGTCATGGCCAGACCTTTATTAGCCACCGCTATAAATACCCATTTGCCATCCGTTTTTAGCGTTATCCTGATTGCTCCTGGCTTAACACTAAATTTTAATGCGTTAATCAGTAAATTATCCAAAGTGCGGGCTAGCTTGTCGGGGTCAACAGCTGCTTGTACAGGGTCTTTGCCTATTTCACACTGGATCAAAATGCCTTGTTGGTCGGCCAGGGGCTCAAACTCTACCACCATTTGTTCCAGCATTTCCCGCAAATCAATGGATTGTTTGTCCAGATTAATATTACCATCGCTAAGACGGGTGTACTCAAATAGATCATCGATTAATTTTTTTAGCTGGTTGGCCTTGTTGTGGCCACTGGCAATAAAATGCTCTAGTTCGCCTGAATCTTGATAGTTTTTTTCTTTAAGCAGTGTTAAATATCCAATAATACTGGTCAGTGGTGTTCGTAAATCATGAGAAATATTGGTGATCAAATCGAGCTTAGACTTTTCAACTGCTTTTTCCCGAGCTATTTTTTCCTGTAGCTGTTGAGCCATAAAGTTAATATTGTGCGACAGATTGCCAAGTTCGTCCTGACTGGATAAGGGTAAACGTACCTGTAGATTACCATTTGCCACTTCCTGTAAACTATTATTGATGGCCTGTATTTGCCGTATTTTATTTCGGGTAAACCAGTAAAAGAGTAGGAGGAAAATAGCTACAAAAATTGTGCTGTTCAGCAGGGGATTGAATTTATAATTTACACCAGGTTCAGCATATAAGGTACCTGCAACCACCAAAAATGAGTCCAGACCATTTAAAATTACGGGTTTAACCACCGCATAGGGTTTACCGGGGGCAGGTTCCTGGAGAGATTTTTGAGTGGTGTAAAGTATCCGGTGAATGTTCAGGGTACTCTCAGAAGTGCCGGTGGAATGATACAAGACCTTTCCGTGCACGTCCGTAAGATATATCCTTAGCCTCGGCTCCCGGTCACCAACCTCCTCTAAAAATAAGGCTATCTTCTGATGTTCATTCAAATAGGGAAGTCTCTTCTGGATCAACTCTGCCTGGCCATTAACGACAGCTTTACTAGATACGTAGCTTGGGTAGTATTCCGCCCGGAGATCACGGGTAATGTAGTCCAGAATATAGAAAAAAACAAAGCTTAAAAATAAACAAATGGCGAAAGTAGCCAGCAGTTTTAGACGTAGAGAGGTGTGCGGTTTAGACAATTTTATAACCAACCCCCCATACTGTTTTGATGTATTGGGGTTCCCTGGGATTTACCTCAATTTTATCCCGAATATTTCTGATGTGTACCATTACCGTACTTTCGGATTGTAGGGCTTCTTCTCCCCAAACAGATTCATAGATTTGCTTGGCACTAAATACTTGCCCGCGATGACTTGCCATGAGTAGGAGAATTTTAAATTCTAAAGGAGTTAAGGCTATTTCCTGTTCCCGTAGCTTCACCACATGACGGTCCGGTAGAATCAGTAAATCACCGATTGCAATTGCATTTTCTCCTGTTTGATGATGCAGTAATTTGTTTCTTCTTAATTGTGCTTTGACCCGCGCCACCAGTTCTAACGGATTAAAGGGTTTGATCATATAATCGTCAGCGCCTGAGGTTAAACCCATAATTTTATCCATATCCTCGCCCTTGGCCGAAAGCATGATAATGGGGATCTGCATGATCTGACGTATTTTCAGACAGGCCTGAATACCATCCAAGTGAGGCATCATAACATCCAAAATAATTAAATCCACCGGATTTTGTTTTAGTATGGTAAGGGCCTGGAGACCGTTCTCAACCTGTAAGACCCGGTAACCTTCATTTCTAAGAAATGCCTGGATAACCTCACGAATTTCTGCATCATCATCAACCACCAGGATCTGTATTTTTTCTGTCACATAGTCACCTTCTTTTTATTTACCCTAAAAGGACTCTTCCCTAGTTTGTGATAGGTATAATCATAAAGATACTTTCTTTAGAGCCTGTTGTGGAAATTCTAAAGATTTTCTTAAGAAATTCATAACTGTATTTCATCAAGCCGACCCCAAATATTCGAATATTTTTTGGTAGGAGCGGACAAAAGTATAAGAAGTGCTACGGGAAGTTAGGCTTGCTTTCAGGGTAATCGAGTTGGAGGCGTTTTTATGGCACAAACAACTAAAAAGGCACTGGCCGCATCGCTAAAAAAATTACTAAGGGAAAAACCCCTTGATAAAATCACGGTCGTTGATATCGTTGAAGATTGCGAAGTGAACAGGCAGACATTCTATTACCATTTTAAGGACATATTTAACCTCATTGAATGGATTTATTCAAGTGAAGCTGCCAAGGCACTGGCTGGAAAAAGGACTTATGATACATGGCAACAGGGTTTTTTACAGGTTTTCACATATGTACTGGAAAACAAAGCCTTTGTAATGAACACGTATCATTCCATTAGTAGAGAACACCTGGAATACTACCTTTATAAAGAAGTATATGCGCTTTTAATTGGGGTGGTGGAAGAAAAGGCATCTGGTATGGCTGTGAGGAACGAGGATAAGTCGTTTATCGCACATTTTTATAAATATGCCTTTGTGGGACTTATGCTGGAATGGATTGGCACGGGGATGAAGGAAGAACCAGCCGCTATTATTGACCGATTAAGTACCCTTATGCATGGAGATATTACTGGGGCACTGAAGAAATTTGGAGCCAATCGTCACATTTAAACAAACAGAAGCTGTTGTATAGTTTTTTTACAATATCAGCCTTGTGTTGAAAGTTTCGACACAGGGCTGATATTGTTTATTGTGAGCCTTTCAAATATTTTCTATGATGTAAATGCAAGATAGAATTTAAAATTTAATCAGGAGGTAGCCGCAATGTACTATAGCAATGGGAATTATGAAGCATTTGCTCGTCCTCAAAAACCAGTGGGTGTAGATGAAAAATCCGCATATCTGGTTGGAGCTGGTTTAGCCTCCCTTGCAGCAGCATGTTTTTTGATCCGGGATGGCCAGATGAAGGGTGAGCGCATTCACATTTTGGAAGAAATGGGTATAGCCGGCGGGGCCTGTGATGGCATACACGATAATGAAAAGGGATTTATTATTCGAGGCGGTCGTGAAATGGAAAACCATTTTGAGTGCCTATGGGATTTATTTCATTCCATTCCTTCACTTGAAATAGAAGGTGCCTCTGTTTTGGATGAGTTTTATTGGTTGAATAAAAGGGATCCCAACTATTCACGGATGAGAGCAACCGTAAATAACGGTCAGGATGCCCACACAGATGGAAAATTCAAGCTAAGTGATAAGGCAGCAATGGAAATGGTAAAGCTATTCTTTACCCGTGATGAAGATTTAGATGATAAAAAGATTACAGATGTATTTACAGAGGAATTCTTCGCTTCTAACTTCTGGCTATATTGGAGAACCATGTTTGCCTTTGAGGATTGGCATAGTGCCTTGGAAATGAAACTATATATTCAAAGATTTATTCACCATATTGGAGGTTTGCCTGATTTTTCGGCTTTAAAATTTACCAAGTACAATCAGTATGAGTCACTCATTCTGCCGATGATAAAATATCTGGATGCGCATGGCGTGCAGATTCAATATGATACCAAGGTAACCAATGTT
Source organism: Desulfotomaculum sp. 1211_IL3151 (assembly GCF_036763075.1). Taxonomy (NCBI): domain Bacteria; kingdom Bacillati; phylum Bacillota; class Clostridia; order Eubacteriales; family Desulfotomaculaceae; genus Desulfotomaculum; species Desulfotomaculum sp. 1211_IL3151. The sequence continues at coordinate 9,428 of NZ_JBAIYV010000041.1, forward strand.
ATTTTTGCTATTCAGAAGGACAAAAAGGTTGCCACTAAAATTGTTTATCAGTGTGGTGGCAAGGCAGAATACATCGACCTCACAGAAAATGATTTAGTCTTTGTTACTAACGGCAGTTGCACAGAAAACTCTACCTTGGGTGATGATCATCATGCTCCGGCATTTAATGATGCTGTGGGAGGCTGCTGGGAACTATGGAGAAACATTGCCAAGCAGGATCCATCCTTTGGTCAGCCTGATAAATTCTGCACCAATACAAAATTAACAAATTGGGAGTCCGCTACGATTACCACCCTTGATAACAGAATTCCACCATATATTGAGAAGGTTTGCCAAAGGGATCCCTTTAGCGGCAAGGTAGTTACAGGCGGGATTGTTTCTGTAAAAGACTCAAACTGGCTGATGAGTTATACTTTAAATCGCCAGCCGCATTTTAAAGAGCAGCCCAAAGACCAACTGGTAGTCTGGCTATATGGCTTATTCACCGATGTTCCCGGCAATTATATTAAAAAGCCGATGAGGGAGTGTACCGGCAGGGAGATTACAGAGGAATGGTTATACCATCTGGGAGTGCCCCAGTCTGAAATCCCTGACATGGCCAAATCCGCTCGCTGTATTCCATGTATGATGCCATATATCACGGCATTCTTTATGCCCAGGGCCAAGGGTGATCGACCCAAGGTTGTTCCCGATGGTTGTGTAAACTTTGCCTTTATCGGGCAGTTTGCCGACACAGTAAGGGATACGGTATTCACCACCGAATATTCAGTAAGAACAGCAATGGAGGCTGTTTACACCTTACTGGACGTAGATCGTGGCGTACCGGAGGTTTTTGCTTCTTGTTACGATATTCGGGTACTGCTGGACGCCACTTCAAAGATGATGGACGGCAAAAAACTTATCGATAGGAAGATGCCATTTATCATAAACCTGCTGGAAAAGAGGGCTTTGAAAAAGATTTCAGGAACGGTAATTGAAGATTTACTCAAACGCTATCATGTAATTTAAGGGATAAAAGGGTGTCAAGTGGACGGTTCAAGACCACTTGACACCCTTTTCTGTTTATTTTATAGAAAATTAGTGGTTCATTTATTTTTGAGGATAGCAGGCCTGCTATTCTCAAAAATTTACGGTAACGCAAGCGGGGACATGCTTTTAGACCGTGCCTTGCTACGGGCCTATGGAAAGGCTTCCTACCCTTGTTGAAGAATACTATGCTTTCGCACCAGTATAAATTAGCACGGCATCCCTTAAAAATACTGCTGTATCCGGTTGCTGCTTATCGTAGTAAGCAGTAAATCTTGGGTCATCTACATACATCTGGGCGACCCCGGCATGGGCTTCTTTGGTATAGCTAGGCCAAAAATAGCTTAACCATTGCCGGTGCAAGTAGGCTGCCTTTTGAGCCAGCTCCCCGGCTGGATCATTGGTTTTCATGGCAGCATGAAGTGTAGCGAAAAATTCTTTTTCTAACCTGGTAACCTCCTCATATGCTGCCTGTGACATGCCCTTCACCTGGGCATTTGACTTGTCAACAACCTCATCGCCATATTTAGCCCGAATTTCCTGGCCATACTTCCTTTCATTGTCGTCAATTAATTTTTGCTTAAAGCCGGCAAATTTTTCCTGATCACCCATGGTAGTTCTCCCTTCGGTTAAGGCAATTGTTTTATCAACATTGGCAATCAATTGATCCAATTGCACTCTTTTTTCGATAAGCTTCTCACGGTGGTCCCTTAGAGCCTGCATTTCATCAAAGGAAGGCGAAGTTAAAATATCTTTAATGCTTTCCAAATTTACTCCCAGCTCCCGGTAAAAAAGAATCTGCTGCAACCTGTTTACCTCAGCCTGGCCATAGATACGATAACCCGAAGAGTTGACTCTTGCCGGCTTAAGAAGGTCAATCTCATCATAATACCGCAGTGTACGGGTACTGATACCTGCCAGTTGACCTAGCTTTTGTATGGTGTATTCCATGTCATCACCTCCTGACAAGACAACTATACAGGTTTACGTAACGTCAATGTCAATGGTCAGAGGATTCCTCGTGCAGAAGTTTTATCCATGAGCCTTACAAAGGAGATTATCCATGGCTGATCGGAGTCGTTAATTCTCCCCTAGTAATTTTCGCTGTAACTTCCCAAAAAAATAAATTTATCATGGCTGCCTACCAATTCGCAAAGTAAATTTACCGTTTCAGTTGAATAGATAGGAGCCTCAAAATCAAAGTAAAACATGAATTCGAAATCCTTTCCGGTGATGGGGCGGCTTTCCAGCTTCGTCAGGTTGAAACCCAGTGAGGAGAACTTTCCAAGCAAGGTACCAAGTGATCCAGGCTTATGCTGAAGGGAAAGTATCAGGCTAATTTTATTTGCCCCGGGATAGATTTTCAGATCCTTTGAGATACAGATAAAACGGGTGTAGTTATTTTCCCTGTTTTGAATATTGTCGGTTAAAATGTCAAGATTATATAGTTGTGCACAGGTTTCCGAGGATATTGCCGCAAGATCGGTTCGACCAGAATCGGCTACATACTTTGCCGCTGCTGCGGTGTTGCTAAATAGTGTGACCTTTATTTGTGGATGGTTGTTGATAAATTGGCTGCATTGCTTGATTGCCTGTTCTTGGGAAATTATTTCTCTAATATCAGCTAAAGCAACGCCTTTCTTGGCTAGGAGAGTATGATTTATTTTTAGTCTAGTACTGCGCACAATATAGAACTTATATTTTTCCATGAGGTCATAGATCGGTATAACCGTACCTGTTAAACTATTTTCAACTGGTAAAATACCGTATTCACACAAACCTTTTTCAACTGCCTGAAAAACAGATTCAAAATCTTTAAAAAATGCCAGCCTTGGCGATGAAAAAAGTTTATCACAGGCTTGTTGTGAATAAGAACCCTCGGTACCCTGGCAAGCAACACTTGCCTTTAATGGAAAGTGCTTTGTCATATCACAGGTTGCTGTTTTAATTTGTTCTGCAAGTTGACATTTATTGGAGAAAAGCTGATTTTGATAGGCTCTGCTCAGGTCAAACAGGGTGTTAAACAGCCTCTTAGAATAGGATTCCATTTTTTCTCCGGCAAGTTCGGCAACGAGGTTTAATACCTCTCGTTCTCTGGCATGATCTAAAACAGGCTGATTATTTTGGATTTTAGACTTGGCAATTTCCGCCGCCAGATTCATCCGTTTTATAAACAACTGGACTAATTGTACATCAATTTCGGTGATGTCTTTTCTTAGTTCGTTTAAATTCATTTTTTTGTCTCCTTATCTATTTAATAGGTCAAGCAAAGTTATGGCCATGGCCGCCTCGACACAGGGAACTGCCCGCGGCACGATACAGGGATCATGTCTTCCTTTGATGGAAATCGTCGTATTGGTTTTTTGGGAGAGACGAATGGAGCTTTGCTGCAGACCAATAGACGGTGTTGGTTTAAAGGCAATGCGCATAATGATAGGCATCCCGGAGGCAATGCCCCCTAAAATACCGCCATGATGATTGGTCCTTGTTTTTACCAGGCCATTGTTGTCATAGTAAAATTCGTCATTATTTTGTGAACCCCGTAGTTTAGAAGAGGCAAAGCCAGTGCCGAATTCCACTCCTTTGACAGCGGGAATTGCGAAAACAGCAGTTGCCAGTTTATTTTCCAGGCCGCAGAATATCGGTTCGCCAAGCCCGACGGGAACACCCACAGCGCAGCATTCAATGACGCCGCCAATGGAATCAGCTTGGCCTTTGACAAGCTCGATTTGTTCAAGCATCTGTTGGCCAATGGCATCGTCAAGCACGGCAAAGGGCTTATTTGCAACGGCTGTCAGCTCCGCTGCCTCAACCAATACAGGGTCGAAGGATTTATCTGCTATTTCGCCGATTGATTGAATATGTGCCCCAATAAAGATGCCGCGACGCTCTAAAATTTGCAGACAAACGGCACCTGCAAAGCAAAGGGGAGCGGTTAGACGCCCGGAAAAATGGCCCCCGCCACGGATGTCATTGGCTCCCTCATATTTCATATAGGCGCAATAATCGGCATGGGAGGGCCGGGGGACATCGAAGATATTTGCATAATCGGCTGATTTACAATCCGTATTTTCAATGATGGCACAAAGGGGGGAGCCACAGGTCTTACCAGCTAAAAGACCACTGATGACCTTTGCTCTGTCAGGTTCCCGTCGTGAGGTTGAAAATGTATTTTGGCCGGGTGCACGGCGTAACATAAAGCTTTGTACCCCTGCCAGGTCTATTTCTTCACCTGGCGGTAAGCCGTCCAGCACAACTCCGATGGCCTCAGAATGTGATTGTCCAAATACCGAAATCCTCACATTGGTTCCAAAATTAAATGACATCGACGATTCCTCCGAGCATTTTATAGTGATCAAAGAATTGCGGGTAGGATTTTTCAACTGCCTCTGCACCTGCAATGATCAGTTCCCTTTGACAAAGTTTGGCGGCGATAGCCATTGACATGACGATTCTGTGGTCGCCAAAACCATTGACACTGCCACCCCGCAGGGGTTTGCCGCCACGGATGATCAGTCCGTCCTCCTTTTCGGTAACATCTGCGCCAAGCCGTGCTAGATTTTCAGCCATTGCTGCCAGGCGATCACTTTCTTTGATCCGTAGTCGTTTGGCATTATATATTTCTGTTGTCCCCTGGGCCGCTGCGGCGACCACTGAAATAATAGGGATCAAATCGGGAATTTCAGCAGCGTCAATGCATTGGCCCTGGAGGGTTTTGCCAATGGAGTGGGCCGTGTCTTTTAGTAAAGAAACGTTTGCAGCAAAACCCTTTAGTAGGTTGATGATCTCTTTATCACCTTGAACGGATGCTTGGTTAAGGCCGCTGCAGAGGATATCACTACCCTGCAGGGCCCCTGCGCAGATCCAAAAAGCAGCGTTGGACCAGTCACCCTCAACACGAAGCTGTTGTGGTGAGAGATATTTTTGTCTGCCTTTGATGTGATATCCAGCGGCAAGTTCTTCGATCTCAACCCCAAACTTTTTTAAAGTGGACATTGTCATTTTGGCATATCCCTTTGATTCCAACTGCGAGGTGAGAACAATAAGGCTGTCTTTTGCTAGCAGCGGCAATGCGAACAGCAAGCCAGAGATAAACTGTGAACTGACATCACCGGGCAAAGTATAATGCCCTCCGGTTATTTTCCCCCGAACGGTGAAGGGAAGCTTGGTCTGATCAAATTGACAACCGTGACTTTGGAGCTGGTCAATGAGTTGTTGAATTGGGCGTTCCGGCAGTCTGCCATGTCCAGTGAAAGTGGCAGTTACACCCAGTGCCGCCGCCAGTGGAAGCAGGAAACGGAAGGTTGAGCCACTTTCACCGCAATCAAGATCTGCGGCCCCAACCCTGTTAGGCCAAAGGGGTGTAATGTGCAAAAGGTCGGGTGAATCAGCATCTATCTTTGCTCCCAGGGACCTTAGACAGTTCATTGTTACATGGATATCCTTGGAGTAGGAACTAAGCCTGACAAGGGTCGGCTGATTTGCCAGAGCAGCTGAAATCAATATGCGATGGGCGTCTGATTTGGAGGGAGTTACTGCAACCCTACCCTTTAAGTCTGCTGGCGTGATACGAAGATCCATATTATGCCTCCTCAAGAATTCCTTGATTAATGAAATAATACAGAGAAGAAACCGGTATTTTATGTAGGACACATTGCCCTATTTTTATGGGAATAACCAGTGTAATATTGTCCAGACGGCGCTTTTTATCAAGGAGGGCTGCCAGTGCCAGCTGCTCAGCGGTAAAAGGGGACGAAAACGGCAGGTTATTTGCTAACAACGCTGCTTTAATCGGTTCAGAACAGTCTTGGGCTGAAAGTCCCAAGCGCCAAGCTGCTTTACTAATGGTCACCATGCCCATTGCAACAGCATGGCCATGGGTGATTCGATAGCCGCTGCAATGCTCAATAGCGTGACCGATGGTGTGTCCGAAATTAAGAAGTTGGCGATCACCGTTATCAAATTCATCCCTCATTACCAAATCACGCTTAATCTTTACACATTGTTCAATAATGTTTACCAGGTCAAGCTGTGCCTGGCCCTGGGCCAGTTTGTCAAATAGCTTAGGAGCCGCTAAAACGCCGTATTTGATAGCCTCGGCTGTGCCGTCGGCAAAAACTTTTTCCGGTAAAGTGGCAAAACTGTCAGGGTCGCAAAGCACCAGGCTGGGTTGATAAAATGTACCGGCAAGATTTTTCCCTGCAGCCAGGTCGATGGCTGTTTTACCCCCAACCGATGAGTCAATGGCTGCCAAATAGGTGGTAGGAATTTGCATAAACCGTATGCCACGCAAATAAACAGAAGCAGCAAAGCCAGCTATATCTCCGATCACCCCACCTCCCAAAGCCACCACAAGGTCCGATTTAGTCAATTGTTTTTGGGCAAAAAATTCAAGAATTTGACCGAAGACGGTAAGGTTCTTGGAAGCTTCTCCATGAGTAAAGACAAATTTACAAACAGAAAAGCCGGTTTCTTGTAAAGATTTACAGACCACATCTGAGTAAAGTGAATCTACAATGTTATCGGTGACAATTGCAGCAGTGCAAGCGGAGATTCTCTTAGCTGTCTCCTGACCTGCCTTAGCCAAAATTCCCTGTTCAATGATGATTTCATAGCTCTTAGATGCGTTAACGGTAACTAGCTTCATAAAAAATCCTCATTTCTTCAATTTACCATGGGCTCCTTGCTTATTTTTCCAGCGGTGCTTCGGTGCTAGTTTGCTCTTAACATCGTTATTTGAAACGACATGGGCCAAATTAGATCAAGACCGGCCATAACTGTTTATTGCTTAAACCCCCTCATCAACTGTAAAACATTGTGTGCATCACTGGCCAAATGATCGAAGGCCTCAGGGGTTAGGGATTGTGGTCCATCACAAAGAGCTTGACTCGGATCGTTATGAACCTCAATTATTAATCCATCTGCTCCGGCGGCGATGGCAGCCATTGAAAGAGGTCTTACCAGACTGGAGATTCCTGCGGCATGACTTGGATCAACAATGACAGGTAAATGTGTCTTATTGTGAAGTATAGGAATCGCTGATATATCAAGGGTATTTCTAGTTGCCGTTTCAAAGGTGCGAATACCTCTTTCACATAAAATAACATTTTCATTGCCGCCCGCCATAATGTACTCCACACTCATCAGCAGTTCTTCCAAGGTATTGGCTAAACCCCGCTTAAGTAAGATTGGCTTTTTGATCATGCCAAGCTCCTTCAGCAGTTCAAAATTTTGCATGTTTCTGGCACCGACCTGAATCACATCTACCTCCTCAAATAGCGGTAAGTGTGAGATGTTCATAAGTTCTGACACAATGGGCAGACCCGTTAGCCTTTTTGCTTCAAGCAAGAGTTCAATTCCCTCGGCCTGCATTCCTTGGAAAGAGTATGGTGAGGTGCGGGGCTTAAATGCACCGCCGCGCAGCATGGTTGATCCGGCTGCTTTAACGCTTTGGGCAATTGAACAAATTTGTTCACGGGATTCAACTGAGCAGGGGCCGGCAATGATTTGAAAGTTACCTCCTCCTAGTTTAATACCATTTATATCAATTACTGTGTCATCGGTGTGAAACTTGCGGTTTGCTTTTTTATAGGGCTCTTGAATTCGCTGAACATTTTGCACGATGTCCAGCGAATTGATCAGATCAATATCAACGACACTGGTATCACCAATCAGACCGATGACGGTCTGGTGTTGGCCAACGATAAAATGTGTACGGATAGCCAAACCTTCCAGCCAAGTAGTAAGAAGTTCAACTTTTTTTGGATCTGGATTATTTCCCTTAAGTGTTACAATCATTTTTTTAACCTCCTGTTTTTAAAATAAAAAAACTCCCCATCCCGACAAAGGGACGGAGAGTTATATCCGCGTTACCACCCAAATTGGCTAACAAAGCCCATCTCAATTAGGTACGGGAAAAACAGGTTGCCGGTAAAATAAAAAGACCTCCTATCCTCAAGGGACGGAGAATCATTATCCGCGGTACCACCCTAATTGCGTTGGCCACTTTTACCGGTACGGGACTGTTCATCCGATACCTCTTCCTTGATAACGGCGGAAAACCCGTCTGTCCCTACTGAAAATTCAGAACAGCAACTCCGGAGGGAACTTCAATCAACCATGCCATAAAGAAGCTTCCAGTCTCGACTTCTTCTCCCTGTAAGGTTGGAATTGATCTACTTTTCTCCATCATCGTTTTTGAGTTATTCTGTTGAAATTGATATTAACATAATGGGCCGGCACCCGTCAATCTTTATTATCTTGATATATTGACATTAGGCATGAAAAATATTATTATAAATTAGTAATCTAGTAAATTACTAATCAACTTATTTAGTAAAATGAAAATGGAGGCAAAAAATGAAAATACCAACGAATCTAAAACATAAACCCGTCATCGTATCTGACAATTATGAAAACGTTGATGGCAGATATGCCTATAACACCGATGCCAAGGGACTTTCCCTAGGGTTGGCCCAGTGGAATGACCGCGGCAAGGTTGATATTTCTGCTAAGGTATGGCGGCATACCGGAGGAAAATGGTCTAGACAATCGGAGGAATTACCTTTGCACCGGGTCCTTGATCTGGCAATTCTGGTTTGTAGGGCAAAGCTTCATTTTCGTGAGTCCTACCGCTATGAAAAATTATATGATCCTGAAAAACCCGTCATCGATAGAGTCGGTTTACAGGGGGATGCCATGACCGTGGCAGTTTGTACCGACAATGAAAAAATTGATGAAGATATTAAATTATTTAGCCAGGCTCTCAGTGATGATGACGAGCTTGTCGGTGAGCGTTTAAAAACACTATCTAGAATATTAAAAGAAATGGGATATTAGAAAGCAAGGTGTAATTGAATGGACAGAAAAAAGGAATTGAAAGAACAATATCGGCAAATGAAACCACCCATGGGGATTATCATTATTCGTTGTCATGCCGATAATAAATGTTATCTTGAGGCAACGCCAAATTTAAAAGGCAAAATCAACAGTACCACCTTTCAATTAAAAAATGGTTCCCATCGCAACCGGGAATTACAAAGGGCCTGGCAGGATCTGGGCGAAGGGGCCTTTACCCTTGAGGTACTGGAAAACCTTGAATATGACAAGGATGAAACGAAAACCGATTACACGGAGGAATTAGCTTTACTGAAAATGATTTGGGAAGATAAATTGACCCAAGCAGGTATGGCGTTTTATAAAAAATAAGTTTATTTAAAAAGGGAGTTATTTTACAACAATGGATAAATCGCCAGCAATCATTGAGAAACCGCCGGAAACAGACGGGGAAGCAGCCCTTTCCCACCACAAACAACATTTTGGCGGTCAACCGGTATGGCACTCAATGCTTATTTTTCTCGTACCACTAATCCTTAGTAATATATTACAATCGGTGGGCCAACTGGCTGGCAGCATTGTTGTCGGCAGGTGGCTTGGCGTTAACGCATTGGCCGCTATTTCAGCCTTCTTTCCGCTCTTCTTTTTGTTAATGTCTTTTGTCATTGGTATTGGGGCGGGCAGCTCAATTTTAATTGGTCAGGCCTATGGTGCACGTAATGAGGAAAAGATGAAGGTAATCGTCGGGACGACACTTTCCTTCACTTTTCTTTTGGGCCTCGTCCTTTCTTTATGCACCGGCATATTCACCAGGGATATCCTGAGTTTGCTGGGAACTCCGTCCAATATCATTGACAGCAGTGTCCATTATGCCCGGATCTTGTTTTGGTCTATGCCAGTCATGTTTTTATATTTTGCTTACACTACCTTTTTGCGCGGTACAGGAGATTCTAAAACGCCCTTCTATACCCTGGTAGTTAGCACGGTACTAAACCTGATCTTGTTGCCGATTTTGGTTTTTGGCTGGTTAGGTGTGCCCAAGTTTGGCCTCTATGGGGCAGCCTACGCATCCGTGATATCGACGGTTGTTACCTTTATTTTGATGGTCATATACCTTGGTAAAGTCAACCACCCATTGCAATTTGATGCCTCCGTAAGGCAGCACCTGCGGATTGACTTTAGTATATTAAAATTGTTGTTGCGTCTGGGCATTCCATCTAGTATCAACATGATCCTGGTATCACTTGCTGAAATTGCTGTTATTACATTTGTCAACCGATTTGGTTCGGATGCCACAGCAGCCTATGGTGCTGTAAACCAGGTTGTCAGTTATGTACAGATGCCAGCGGTCAGTCTGGGTATAGCCGTCTCCATATTCGCCTCGCAATCCATCGGGGCCAATCAGCTTAATCGCCTCAAAGACGTGATTCGCGCAGGGATTTTGCTCAATTATGTTATCGGTGGCGTTATTATTGTATTGATTTATCTATTTTCCCAAAATATTTTATCCTGGTTCCTAACCGATGAGAACACCCTGCAGATTGCCCATAGTCTCCTCATGATCACCCTGTGGAGCTACTTGATTTTTGGCCACGCTCAGATTATTACCGCCACCATGCGGGCCAGTGGGACTGTCCTGTGGCCCACACTGTTTAGTATTGCTTCAATCTGGTGTGTCGAAGTTCCAGTTGCCTATTATTTGTCCACCTTTACTACTCTTGGCATCCAAGGCATTTGGGTCGGTTATCCGGCAGCATTCCTAGTTAGTTTAGTTTTGCAATATGCCTATTACCACTGGTCCTGGAAGAAGAAGAGCATCACGCGACTGATCAATTAACCCCTCTAATCTTATAAAAATAGCTAAGTCAACGGGCGTGTTGTTATTGCAACACTCCCGTTGACTTAGGAAACGGTTTGCAGGGCAAAGCTTCATTTCCGTGAGTCCTACCGCTGTGAAAAATTATATGATCCTGAAAAACCCGTCATCGATAGAGTCAGTTTACAGGGTGACGCCATGACCGTAGCAGTTTGTACCGACAATGAAAAAATTGATCAAGATATTAAATTATTTAGCCAGGCTCTTAGTAATGATGACGAGCTTATCGGTGAGCGTTTAAAACTAGGGGATGAAAAGATGAAAATTGTTGTCATAAATGGAAGTCCGAAGGGTAGAAAAGGCAATACAAATGTGATTGTAAGTTCACTATTAAAGGGTGCCGAGGAAGCAGGAGCGCAAACTACAAATCTGTTCTTAACAGAAAAAAACATTCATCCCTGTACGGGTTGCACGACCTGCTGGTTTGCACCAAAGCCAGGACAATGTGTTATTAAAGACGATATGTTTGAGATTATTGCACAATTGGGAGATGCAAATGTTATTATACTGGCTACCCCTGTGTATTGCGAAAATATGACCAGCCTGTTAAAAATGTTTATCGATCGATTGACGATGGTAGCTAACCCATATTCATACAGTAAGGCAACACCAAAGGACGTGTCTACCCAACAGCAGCAAATGCCTCCATCACCAAAGCTGATGATGATCTCCACCTGTGGTTTTCCGAACAAGGAAAATTTTGAGGTTCTAGCACATTGGTATCAAAGATTTTCACATAATATGAGAATGGAATCACTGGGGGAAATTTACGTGACCCGTGGTAAATATTTAATGGATACCCCTCAAGAAATAAGTGCAGCGGTAGCTGAATACTTGCTTGTTGTAGAAAATGCAGGCAGAGAAATTGCAACAAAAGGTCAGATTACGGAAAAAACTAAAAAACTTTTAGATACCCCTTTTGCCACAGCATAGATTCTTATTAGCGAAGAACCCAGCATCCGGGAGGGTTCTTCTGGATATAGAATTACAGGACAAGGATAAAAGGGATAGGATAAATGCCCAAGGCTTGATTCATAAAGCAACTCCCCAGGGTTAATGGACTACACCCGGGGAGTTGCTTAGGACTAACTTATTATTTTACTTTCGGTAATTGTCTGGCAAAATTCATAAAATCCGCCAGACGTCCCTCGAAATCAGCCTCGTAGTCTGATTGACCGTGGTCAATTAGGTTATCTTTAACTAAATAAGTATCAATGCCTAATTTTCCCGCCACCAAATCCTCTTTTACATCGTTTCCCACCATCAGGGTTTCTTCCGCTTTGGCACCGACCCGCTGCAAAATTTCCTTATAATAATTGGGGTTGGGCTTGCAAAAATGGCAATGTTCATAGGTAGTTACCAGGGCCCAGGAAATGTCGTCGATACCAGCCCAGCGCATCCGATGGGCGGTGGCCGCATCGGGGAAGATCGGATTGGTAGCTAGTACCAACTGATAGCCTTTGGCCATAAGTTCCTGACAAATCTGTCTGGCAAGAGGAGTGGGGCTGGTACAATGGATCAGTTCCGTAAACTCACTGGCGTAAAATTGGTCAAACAAAGGCATAATTGCTTCCTCTGGCAGATTAAACCGAGGCATAAAATCTTCCATAAAAACCTTCTGATTTGTTTTATCGGCACGGTTGTCACGGATCATTGCCTCGGTTGCTGCCCAGAGATTTTGATGCAACTGCTGGGGATCAAGTAAATGGGAGCAGGCTTTCATCAACCGTCCAAAATAATTAGTTAAAAAAGAATCTAAATCCATTGGCAATAAGGTGCCATCCAAATCAAAGAGTATTGTTTTATACATTTTTCCTCCGCCCTTGGTTTTCTTCTAGTGTAAGTGATCTTTGTCATCGTGATGGTTGCCACAACCGCAGCCACCCTTTTTATGATTATCTTTGTGGTGGTGTCCGCCACAGCCACAGCTGCTGTTCGGGTTGTTTTCATCCTCGACATATTTAATTCTTGAGAGTTGGTCTATGACTTGTCCACGGATTCCAGCCAGGTACTGTTGGCGTAGCTGATGCTGTTCCTCTTTTTCTGCTGGGGTTAGACCTTCGGCCTTTTGTTTACGGGCCAATACGTTAATTCGATCGACTAATTCTTTCGTAATAATGGAAATCACCTCAAATTTAGTATATCATGTCCTCGTGAGCAGGAACAAGTTGGCAACGATTTGTCCTCAACTAATAATATTATGACACATCTCGCCATCTTTCAACCCGGTAACATTGACAAAGTTTCTTCAATTGAATAAAATAATTCTCAGGTTTATAAGTGTAGAAATCGATGATCGGGAGAGTAGGCATTGAGATAGCTTACACAGGGAGGAAGGGTCCTAGACTGAAAGCTCTTCTATAAGGACTCATTGCTGAAGAACACCCGGGAGTGACCACCGAAAGGGTAATATCCGATTAGGCTGGTACGGAGCGACACCGTTAACAGTCGACTTGAGAGGAACATTTTTTTGTTCAATCAGGGTGGCACCACGGGAATAAACCCGTCCCTGGCCATGCGTCGGCATGCCAAGGACGGGTTTTTGTTTTTTTCGAATGTGATCAGGCTTTTCTAACTTGTTACAAGGAGGTTTTACATCAGTGCTAATAACAAGGCCCAGAGGAACCAATGACATTTTACCGGGGGAAGTGGAAAAATGGCAGTTCCTTGAACAACTAACAGGGCAGGTTTGCAGGGAATACGGCTACGGAGAAATTCGCACGCCGATATTTGAGCATACAGAGCTATTTTCCCGAGGGGTTGGCGAAACCACCGACATAGTGGAAAAGGAAATGTATACTTTTACCGATCGAGGGGACCGCAGCATTACCTTGAGGCCCGAAGGTACTGCCTCCACTGTAAGGGCCTATGTGGAGAACAAGCTTTATGCCTTGCCACAACCAGTGAAAGTATATTATGCAGGTCCCATGTTTCGCTATGACCGGCCCCAGGCAGGAAGGTATCGCCAGTTTCACCAATTCGGCGTAGAGGTCTTTGGCTCCAACGATCCTGCCATCGATGCAGAGGTAATTGCCATGGCGATGGATATTTATCAACGCATCGGGTTAAAAAATTTGGAACTGCATCTTAACAGTGTTGGTTGTCCGGCATGTCGTCCCGTTTTAAGACAAAGACTACAGGAATATTTTAAACCCCATTTAGAAAATCTTTGCCTCAATTGTCAGGGGCGTTATGAAAGAAACCCCCTGCGCATTTTGGACTGTAAAAGTGAAAAATGTCAAGGATTTGGCAAAGATGCCCCCACAACACTGGATGTACTATGTCCTGACTGTGCAGATCATTTTGCTGCTGTGAAGGGATACTTAGATGAAGTGGGAGTTTCCTATACCGTCAATAATCGTTTGGTTCGGGGGTTGGATTATTACACCCGCACGGCCTTTGAAATTATGACCCAGGATATTGGTGCCCAGAGTTCCATCGGAGGTGGCGGCCGCTACAATGGTTTAATTGAGGAATGCGGCGGCCCGGCAACTCCCGGTATTGGTTTTGCCCTAGGTTTGGAGCGTATTCTGCTGACAGCGGAGCGTCAGGGTATTGTCTTCCCTATCGCTCGGGGGCCGCAGGTGTTTATAGCAATTGCCGGCGGTGGAGTAGCCAAAAAAGCCTTTGGCTTATTACAGAGTCTCAGACAACAGGGTATTGCAGCCGAGCAGGATTTTCTAGGCCGCAGTTTGAAGGCCCAGATGAAATATGCGGGCAAACTGGCAGCCCGTCTGGTAATCATCCTAGGCGAGGAAGAATACAACCGGGGCGTGGCCGTGGTACGAGACATGCAAGCCGGTGAACAACAAGAAGTAGCCCTAGGGGATTTGGTGGGGTTTATTCAAGAAAGAAGATAGCCATGGGCGATGGGCCTTGGGCCAGCGAATGGCTAAGGCTAGTCAAATAATTCATATACCAAAGAAGCATTGGAGGAAATACAGATGTCCGCTGAATCGATGAATGGTCTTAAGCGCACTTTATATTGCGGTGAGTTACAAAGGCAGCATGAAGGTCAAGAAGTTGTATTAATGGGTTGGGTACAAAGACGCCGGGATCACGGTGGTTTAATCTTTGTTGATTTAAGGGACCGTTCTGGTATTGTGCAAGTGGTTTTTAGTCCGGATGTTAACCAGGAAGCCTTTGAAAAGGCCGAGGCGGTCAGAAATGAATATGTCCTGGCGGTGGTTGGCAAGGTAAACAGCCGCCCCGAGGGAACAGTTAACCCGAATATGTCCACCGGGGAAGTGGAGGTATATGCTCATACCTTACGTTTGCTAAACCGGGCCAAAACACCACCCTTTTATATCGAAGATAATATTGATGTGGATGAGAACCTGCGTTTGCGCTATCGCTACCTTGATTTGCGCCGTCCAGATATGCAAAGATCGATGATCCTGCGGCACAGGGCGGCCAAGAGTATCCGGGATTTCCTTGACCAAAACGGCTTTTTAGAAATTGAAACTCCCATGTTGACCAAAAGTACACCCGAGGGTGCCAGGGACTACTTAGTTCCCAGCCGGGTTAACCCCGGTAAATTTTATGCTTTGCCCCAATCACCCCAGCTATTTAAGCAGATTTTAATGTTAGCTGGTATGGAACGTTATTTCCAGATCGTACGTTGTTTCCGGGATGAAGACCTACGGGCAGATCGCCAGCCGGAATTTACCCAGATCGACCTGGAGATGTCCTTTGTGGAAGCGGAAGATGTGATGGGCCTAATGGAGAAAATGATTGCCCAGGTATGCAAAGACACCCTTGACTTGGATATCCGTGCGGCCTTCCCACGCCTTAGCTATCAGGATGCCATGGATCGTTACGGTTCCGATAAGCCGGACACTCGCTTTGGTCTAGAGCTAAGGGATATCACACCCATTGCTGCTAAATGTGGTTTTAAGGTATTTAACAGCACTGCCGAGGCCGGCGGCCAAGTCAAAGGGATAAATGCCAAGGGCTGTGCTGCCTTCTCACGGAAAGATATTGATGACTTGACTGCCTATGTGGCTGTGTATAAAGCAAAGGGCTTGGCCTACTTTATTATTAATGAGGATGGCTCTGTAAAATCCCCCATCACCAAGTTCTTCACGGCAGAAGAGGTAGCAGCTATCAAAGATAAATTGGAAGCAAAACCAGGTGACCTGCTCTTATTTGTAGCGGATAAACCAGCGGTGGTGGCTGCAGCATTAGGAGCACTGCGGGTTCATCTGGCAGAACGTCTCAAGCTAATTCCAGAAGGCATGTGGAATTTCCTTTGGGTAACCGATTTCCCCTTGCTGGAGTATGATGCGGAAGCAGGACGTTTCTTTGCTATGCACCACCCCTTTACCTCACCGGTGGAGGAGGATCTGCTTCTGCTGGAGAGTGATCCCGGCAAGGTACGGGCCCGGGCCTATGATATGGTATTAAATGGTGTTGAGATCGGTGGCGGCAGTATTCGTATCCACCGCAGGGAAGTCCAGGAACTTATGTTTAAAGCCCTGGGACTTAGCCAGGAAGAAGCCAGAGAAAAATTTGGCTTTATGCTGGAGGCCTTTGAATATGGTGCTCCCCCCCATGGTGGCCTTGCCTTTGGCCTGGATCGTCTCGTTATGTTATTGGCAGGAAAAGACAGCATCCGCGATGTCATTGCCTTCCCCAAAACCGCCAGTGCAACCTGTCTAATGACCCAGGCACCAGACGTGGTAGACCCCGCCCAATTGGCAGAGCTTCATATACGCAGCACCGCAACCGTTAAAAAGGGCAATTAGCCTTTAGGATTAGCCTTTAGCTCGTTAGCTTTAGGCTAATTGCCAGGCTATTATTTAGCCATGAAGTCTTTCGCAGACTTGCAGAACGACCCCTATTGTGTTAACATAATAAAAAAGTAAGTTACTCTTTTTACAAGTTCTTTGCCCTGCTTTGTGCGTGGCTTATCTGGGGTTTTGAGCCAACATTTTGAAAAACGGGAGCTCGGTTTCACGCAAGGGAATGTAAACCTTACGATGTATAAGGAAACAGGAAAATGCGGAAGGGCACCCACCTGTTCGAGAACAGGTTCAAAAAACCTTGGGTACGCATACGGCACGGCGGGGTTTTCATATTTGTTATTAAAACACCTTTTGAAGGTGTTTTTTTATTGTTATAGGAAATGATGCTTTTTAAAAACTGTTGATAAATGCAGTATCCTGCTGTTATGTTCTGCCCCGAGATTGAAAATAGCTTCAGTCAACGATTTGTCATATCATTCTGCTGACGGTGATAAAATTTGCGCTTAGTATAGACTACTGTAATTTTTAAAGGCTAAGTATGTTCCCCTTTGAAAAATTATTCTGAAAATTACATTGGTTTTTCTGAATAAATAATGTAAAATAGAAAATAAGAAAGTATTACTTTCTTATTTTCTTACTAATGGAGGGGGATTCATGGAAGGTAAAATGACAGTTAACTCTTTTAGACCGAAAAAAGTACGGGTAAGGGGAAAGGGGCAGTTTACGATTCCTGCTGAATATAGAGATAGAATTGGCATTGAAGAAGATACTGTTTTGGAAGTATACCACTTTGGCAAAGTTATGATAGCAACTCCAGAAAAAAGTGTAGTTAAGGAACTGGCCCAAAGGGTCAATGAAGGGATGGGGGAATATAAGGTAGATATTAATGAGCTACTGGCAGACTTGCGAGAGGGAAAACATGAGTACATTAAAGAGGGGTAAAGTTTTTTTTGATAGTAGCGTGTTGATTGCTAGTTTGGCTTCTCCAGAAGGTGCTTCCAACATGCTTCTGTCTCTATGTGAAATGGGTCTAATAATTCCAGTGATTTCAGAAAAAGTAGTAACAGAGGTTGTCAGGAATATTGAGAAGAAACTACCACATTGTTTACCCCATTATCATAGTTTGTTTAAAATCTTACCCTTTGAGTTAGCAGATCCCACAGATGAACTGTTGAAAGAGGCAGAAAGGCTAATCAATAAAAAAGATGCGGATATTCTGGCAGCAGCTATAAATTCCAAAGTAGATTATCTAGTCAGTCTGGATAAACATTTTTTTGAGGCAGATTTTTCATCGTTAAATATAAAAGCATACTCTCCTGGAGAATTGTTAAAGAATATTGACTTTGTAACTTAGCTCTGTATAAGGAAACAGGAAAATGCGGAAGGGCACCCACCTGTTCGAGAACAGGTTCAAAAAACCTTGGGTACGCACACGGCACGGTGGGGTTTTCATATTTGTTATTAAAACACCTTTTTGAAGGTGTTTTTTTATTTCTCCCGTTTTTAAGGATCATTTAAGGTTGCAGCGTTAGGATGAGGATAGAACAAATGAGGGAGGAAAAGGATATGCATAACAAAAACTATGGAGCTATTTTGGCTAAATTAGGACTGGTGGTTTTGTTGTTTGTCATCGGTATCCACTTTTCAAGTAATCGATCAGATCTGCTTGCCATCGTCAATCGGCCAGCCATGGCTGAGCAGCAAACAGAGGGGCTGATCCGGCCAGCCAATATTTCCGATGTGGTAAAACAAACCGCGCCAGCAGTGGTAAAAATTGAAACGATGATACAAACCAATGTCAACGCCAACCCTTACTTAAATGATCCCTTTTTCAGGCAGTTCTTTGGTAACCAGGTCATGCCTAGTACACAGGTACAAAGGGGAATGGGTTCTGGCTTTATTGTTTCTGAAGACGGCTATATCATAACCAATAACCATGTTATTGAAGGTGCTTCCCAAATTGAGGTTATATTAACAAGCAATCAGAGTTATCCGGCCAAAGTAATTGGGGCGGATAGGGAACTGGATCTAGCCGTTTTGAAAATTAACCCTGACAACAAATTAGATACCCTTAAACTGGGCAACTCGGACCAAGCGGAAGTAGGGGATTGGGTTATTGCCATTGGTAACCCTTACGGTTTGGATCATACCGTTACGGTGGGCGTTATCAGTGCGAAAGGAAGGCCCATAAGTATAGAAGACCATAATTTCCGCAACCTCTTACAAACCGATGCCTCCATTAACCCAGGTAATTCCGGTGGGCCATTAATTAATTTGCAAGGGGAAGTGGTGGGAGTTAACACGGCCGTAAATGTCCAGGCCCAAGGGATTGGCTTTGCCATTCCTGCAACAACGGTAGTGGACGTATACAATCAATTGATCACCAAGGGGACAGTGGCACACCCCTATTTGGGAGTAAATATGCAAGCTGCACAGAATCAAAGTGGTGTCACCGTTTCAGGGATTACCCCGAATAGCCCCGCCAGTGCCGCTGGTCTAAGGCAGGGGGATGTAATCGTCAAGTTTAAAGAAAAAGCGATTGCTACAACCCAGGATTTGCTCGATGCGGTGGCTGATTCCCAGGTGGGTGAAAAGGTTTCCCTAGGGATTATCCGTTCTGGACAAATGAGGCAAATTGAGGTAATAATGGGGGATAAGAGCAGCCAAAGGTAACAATTATTAAAGGCAAAGTGGGGGGAGTTAATGGGTGCCAGAATCTTGGTAATTGATGACGACCCGAAAATTACAGCAATGCTGCGGCGGGTTTTAACCTACGAGGGATACCGGGTGGAGGTAGCGAATGATGGTTATACTGGCATGAATATGGTCAAGGCCAGCCCCCCGGAGTTATTGATCTTGGATATCATGTTACCTGGTTTGGATGGTTGGGAGATATGTCAGAAATTTAGAAAAGAAAATTTCACCCCTATTTTAATCCTTAGTGCCAGAGATGAGGTAGAGAATAAAGTAAAGGGCCTAAATTTGGGGGCCGATGATTATTTAGGTAAGCCCTTTGCATTGGCAGAGCTAATGGCCCGTGTACAGGCTTTGCTTAGAAGGGGGACAACTGCCCAAAGGGTATTGCAGTTTTCTGACCTAAAAATCGATTTAGAGGCCAGGGAGGTGCGCCGGGCAGGTAATTTACTGATCCTTACTCCCAGGGAGTTTGATTTGCTGGCACTGTTGATGCGTCACCCGAATCAGGTATTAACCAGGGAGCAAATAATCGACCGGGTCTGGGGTTTGGAATTTACCGGAGGCTCCAATGTTCTGGAAGTATATGTTAATATGCTGCGCCAAAAGATAGAAGACCATGGGTCTAGACTAATCCAGACTGTCCGGGGAGTTGGCTATGTCCTAAAGGAGCAGGGGTAATGACCATCCGACTTAAACTTACGTTATGGTACAGTACGGTTGTCAGCCTAACCCTAATCGCTTTCTCCATCATCATTTATACCTTCCTTTCCTATAGTCTGGCGCAGGAAATCGATCGTGATTTAGCGGGTCGGGCCGTCGGGGTGATACGTTCGATTAAGGTGGTAGAACCTGGTTTGCTAAAGCCGCAAAAATTTGTCTTACCCGATGTTGATGTATTTGGTTATCCCAATACTTACTTGCAAGTAGTGGATATAAATGGTAACTTGGTGGCAAAATCGAGTAATTTGTTTAACGATAATTTACCCCTGAGTAGGGCGACCCTGCATCAGTCAAAGAATGGCAAGAGTTTCTACGGCTGGCTTGAATTAGGTAACCAAAGGATGCGCATTTATAACTACCCCCTGTTGGCCGAAAACAGGGTTGTGGGCTTGCTGCAAGTGGGACAACCCTTTTCAGGGGTACAGGCAGCTTTGACCAGACTTAGATGGCTGCTCTGGTTTATGAGTGGTTTGATGATTCTAGCCGCAGGAACGATTGGCTGGTGGTTAGCCCGGGCAGCCCTGAGGCCGGTGGAGGATATTTCCCAAACCGCAACCTCCATTCGCCATCATTTAGATTTACAACAACGGATTGCCTATCAAGGGCCAAAGGATGAACTGGGGCGGTTGGTGGAAACTTTAAATAATATGTTGGATAGCCTGGAAATAGCCTATCAAAAGTTGGCAGAGTCCCATGA
The DNA here is from genome assembly GCF_036763075.1 of Desulfotomaculum sp. 1211_IL3151. Taxonomy (NCBI): domain Bacteria; kingdom Bacillati; phylum Bacillota; class Clostridia; order Eubacteriales; family Desulfotomaculaceae; genus Desulfotomaculum; species Desulfotomaculum sp. 1211_IL3151. The sequence goes on from NZ_JBAIYV010000041.1 coordinate 30,027, forward strand.
GGCACAAAGAAGATTTGTGGCCGATGTTTCCCATGAGTTAAAAACCCCGTTAACTACCATTCGGGGGAACATCGATTTAATAAGGAGAATGGGTGACCAGCACCCGGCTATTCGGCAGGAGGCAATGGACGATATTGCCTCGGAAGCGGAACGAATGAGTCGGTTGGTGTTAGACATGTTGGTGCTGGCCCGTGCGGATGCGGGACTTACTCTGCCGCTAAAGCCGGTGGCCCTGGAGAAGCTTGTCCAACAGGTGGGGAGACAGGCTAAGCTATTAGCCCAGGGCTTAGATTTTAAGATTTCCCTGGCGGAAGATTGTCGTGCCAGCATGATTCTGGCAGACCCTGATTATGTCAAGCAACTGATACTTATACTAGTGGATAATGCCTTTAAGTATACAATGAGACCGGGTAGTGTGGAACTTTTAGTACATTGTACCCCTGACGGGGTACAAATTCAGGTCAAGGATACGGGCATCGGTATTGAACCAAGTGAGTTGGCACAGATTTTTTCACGCTTTTATCGGTCCGACCAATCTCGTCCCGTAGGGGGGAGTGGCTTAGGGTTAGCCATCGCCAAGTGGATTGCCGAGCAACATCAGGCAACGATTCTAGTAAATAGCAGGCCAGGTGAGGGAAGTACCTTTACCATAACCTTTCCGAAATACCTGCCAAATTAATTTGTCTTAGGAGGTTACTGGTGAAAGAACATCGATTTTCCAGAACAGAAATGCTGCTAGGGGAAGAGGGCTTAGCCAAGCTGGCAGCAGCCAAGGTGATTGTTTTTGGCATCGGCGGAGTTGGTTCCTATACAGTGGAAGCCCTGGCCCGGGCTGGGGTTGGTGAGTTAACGCTGGTGGATTTTGATACGGTGGATATTACCAACATTAATCGTCAGTTGCATGCCATGGACAACACCGTTGGGCAGTTTAAAGTAGACTTAATGGCAGACAGGGTTCGCTTCATTAATCCCGGTGCCAAGGTGAATCCCCTCCGGCTTTTTTACTCCCCGGAGAAGGGTGATGAGCTTTTAGCAGGGGGCTATTCCTATGTGGTGGATGCCATTGACAATGTAACAGGAAAAATTGACATTATTCAAAGATGTTATCAACAGAATATACCTGTAATATCCAGCATGGGTGCAGGCAATAAGCTAGACCCGGCGGCCTTTCGAGTGGCAGATATTTCAGAAACCTCCGTAGACCCTTTGGCCAGGGTTGTTCGCCGGGAATTGAGAAAATATGATATCCATAAAGGGATTAAGGTTGTTTTTTCCACGGAACCCCCCCTCACACCTAAAACCAAACGATACAAGTCGAATGTGGGCTCGGAACAGCAAAACAATTCCCTGGCACCTGGCAGTATATCCTTTGTCCCGGCAGCAGCCGGTCTGATCATGGCCGGGGCAGTGGTCAGGGAGTTAGCCGTTGGCTGTTAGCAGATTTTTGTCATCCTGAGCAACAGCGAAGGATGACATGGCGGTGGCTTAATGCCCAAGGCATGGTCATTTTCAGGGAAGAGCTAAATTGCTAACAACGACTATTGAACTTTTCTGCATAAAAACACCAAAATAGTGTTATTTTATCCTATTAGATTTCCTCCGTTTTAATCTTGAGCATTTTGGTCGGAATTAATATTGACAAGTAAAAAAATAACATGTTATTATAAACCCAGAAAACCGAGTGGTTTACTAGGGATTAGTAAGGGGGGATGTAGCTTGCGGCTGTCCACAAAGGGGCATTATGGACTAAAGGCAATGTTTGACCTAGCGATGCATTACGGGTCCGAGCCAATCCCCTTAAAGGTAGTGGCAGAGCGGCAAAATATATCTGAACACTACCTAGAGCAGTTAATTGCGGTTTTACGAAAAATGGGCCTGGTAAAAAGTATTAGGGGCGCACAGGGCGGCTATATATTGGCCAAGCCTCCCTCCGATATAAAGGTTGGGGATGTTGTTAGGGCCTTGGAAGGACCAATCGCACCACTGGATTGTGTCAGTGAATTTGAACCTAGTTATTGTGAAAAGGAAAATTATTGTATCTCAAGGGATATTTGGGCCAGGGTCAGAGATAGTATAGCAGAGGTATTAGATTCCATTACCCTGGAGGATATGTGCTTGGAAGCGCAAAAGGCTCAAGATAATATAACGAAGTCGTAATACATATTCAAGGCAAACAAGTATTCAAGGTAATCAAGGAGGAGCAAATTATGAGAAAAGTTTATTTCGACCATTCGGCAACTACTCCGGTGGATCCTGCCGTTGTCGAAGAGATGATGAAATACTTAACCGAGCATTTTGGTAATCCCTCCAGTATCCATGCCTTTGGACGTGAAGCTCGCAAAGCAGTTGAAAAAGCCCGGCAACAGGTAGCCACAGCCATTGGTGCTGCCAGTGTAGGGGAAATTACTTTTACCAGCAGTGGCACAGAATCAGATAACATGGCCATACGTGGCGTTGCCTATGCCAATCGCCAAAAGGGCAATCATATTATTACCACCGCAGCGGAGCACAGTGCTGTTTTGGCCTGCTGTAAACAACTGGAGAGAGAAGGCTTCTCGATAACGGTTTTGCCCTTAGATGAGTACGGCAGGGTGACAGCCCAACAGGTTGCCGATGCCATTACGGATAAAACGATCTTAATTTCCGTGATGCATGCCAACAACGAAATTGGTACCATCATGCCCATCCGTGAGATCAGTGAGGTTGCCAAGGCCAAAAAGATTCTTTTCCATACAGATGCGGTGCAAAGTGTGGGCAAGATCCCCGTCAATGTGGATGAATTGGGAGTAGATTTACTTACCTTATCTGGACATAAAATTTATGGCCCCAAGGGTATTGCTGCCATGTATATTCGCAGGGGAACCTTCTGGCAGCCCATTACCTACGGTGGCGGACAGGAACGTCGTCGTCGCCCGGGCACTGAGAACGTGGCGGGCATCGTGGGTCTAGGCAAAGCCATTGAACTGGCAACCGAGAGAATGCATGCTGATGCGGAACGTTTAAGCAAGTACAGAGATCGTATGATTAAAGAGGTACTGGATAAAATTCCCAATACCATCTTGACCGGTCACCCACAGGAACGCCTGCCCAACCATGTGAGCTTTTGCTTCCGCTTTATTGAAGGGGAATCCATGCTATTAATGCTGGATATGAAGGGCATTGCTATTTCCAGTGGCTCTGCTTGTACTTCTGGTTCATTGGAACCTTCCCATGTGTTAACTGCCATCGGGCTTTCCCAAGAAGTGGCCCATGGGTCCCTGCGTTTGACCATGGGTAAAGACAATACGGAAGAAGATGCGGCATATTTCCTGGAAGTACTGCCCCCAATCATTGAGAGATTAAGAGAAATGTCCCCACTTGGCGAGGGATGCAATCCCTGTGCTTGCAGTACCTGCACAGTACATGATGATCACCACCATGACCATGGGGAGTTTGAAGAGGAATACTAAAAATATTTTGAATGGGGAATGAGGAGGTACTTAATTATGTATTCTGAAAAGGTTATGGATCATTTTACCAGTCCACGTAATGTTGGTGAAGTTGAGAATCCCGACGGTGCCGGTCAGGTTGGCAATCCCAGTTGCGGTGACATCATGAAAATAACCCTTAAGGTTGAGGATAATGTCATAAAAGATATCAAGTTTAAAACCTTTGGCTGTGGCGCGGCCGTTGCCACCAGCAGCATGGTAACCGAAATGGCCATGGGCAAAACCATTGATGAGGCCCTGAAAATTACCAATAAGGCCGTGGCAGAAGCTTTGGAAGGGCTGCCCCCAGCCAAGATGCACTGTTCCAACTTAGCTGCAGATGCTTTAAAGGCAGCCATTGAGGACTACTTGAAAAAACAAAATGCGTAGGTGATGCCTTTTGGCAACCAAAAAAAGAGTTCTGGTAGCAATGAGTGGCGGGGTGGACAGTTCGGTCACCGCCGCACTTTTGCAACAGCAGGGTTATGATATTATTGGTGTAACCATGCAAATATGGGACCCCGAAGTCACAGTGGTGGGGGACGATTATGTAGGTTGCTGTTCCCTGACGGCTGTGGATGATGCCCGCAGGGTAGCAGATGTCCTTGGTATTCCCTATTACGTGCTTAATTTCAGGGACCTTTTTACAGAAAAGGTCATTCAGTACTTTGTTGACGAATACCTTCAAGGGCGTACACCAAACCCATGCATAGCCTGCAATCGTTTTGTAAAATTTGAGGCCTTATTACAAAAGGCCAGACAGATGGGTTTTGATTACATTGCCACCGGCCACTATGCTAGATTGGGCTATAGTGAAGAGTACCAGCGCTATACGGTACGTAAGGCTTTGGATGAGAAAAAGGATCAAACCTATGTCCTGTATAGCTTTACACAGGATCAAATTGCCCATACACTGATGCCCTTGGCTGATTATACCAAGGAACAGGTGCGGGCCATCGCAAAGGATTTGGGACTGCCCACTTACTCCAAACCGGAGAGTCAGGAAATTTGTTTTGTGCACGATAATAACTACCGTAATTTCCTGGACGAGCGTTCTCAGGGTGGCATTCAGCCAGGTCCATTTAAGGATGTAGCCGGCAATGTTGTTGGTGAGCATAAAGGAATTCCCTTTTACACCATTGGACAGCGCAGGGGACTTGGCTTAGCCACAGGAGAAAGGATCTACGTGGTGGATATTGACCCGGTCAATAATGTAGTGACAGTGGGTCCAGAGGATGCCATCTGGGGCACCGAACTAATTGCCTCAGAAAATAATTTCATCCTCTTTGCAGACCTTACAAAGCCACGAGAATTGGAGGCCCAGGTTCGCTACAATAGTAAACCTTCCCCGGCTGTTATTGAACCCATTGGGGATGGCTTGGTCAAGGTAGTTTTTAAAAACCCCCAACGCGCCATCACGCCAGGACAAGCTGTTGTCTACTATCAAGGAGATTATTTAGTGGGCGGCGGTACCATTGAAAAAAAATTAAAATAAAAATTGGGTCAGGCTGGAATTATTCAAGTCTGACCCATTTATATTTTTATGTTACATGTAGGACTTTAATTGACTAAGAGGGATTTCAAACTCTGGAAAACCAGAGGCATAAGGTGCAATTTCATATTGATCAAAGCAAATTACTAGATTGTCTCCCTTGATATAGAAGCCTTGGGTATCACGAATGGTTTTAAAGGCTAGATCTCCCTGGAAAAAGAAATGTTCTCCCCTTTCCTCACTGGCCTTAATTTGTTTGGCTACTTCTCGATTAATGATTTGTTTGTAATCGACATCATCCTTGAATAATTCTTTGAGAGTGATTCGTTTGCCATTTTTGACGTCGATATTAATGTATTGTCGGTAGTTGCTGCCATGGGCACCGCCGGTATAATCGCTGGTCATAATGATCAAAGCAAGCATATCTTTGCTTGGAAAGGTTTGATACTTATAATACAAGGAATGGGTTCGAAAGGGATATTCACCGGACTGTGAGGCTAATTTATCTTCCAGGGCTTGTTTTTCATGGTCTGCTTGGTTTTGGGTGGCGTTAAACAGAATTTCTTTATTTAAGGACTCCTGCAATTCCGTATTTTTCAAACCACTAATAACGGGTAGTTCCATATCTACGATTAATGTATCCGTTTCAGATTGGATTTTTTTGGTGGTAATCTGGGGCTGGTTTTCTGAGAGAGCTTCTTTAGAGAGCAAGACGCTATTGGTGTTGGCGTCCCAGCGGACAGTATACCCCTGTGCTTCGGCAATATAACGGGCGGGCAGATAGACACGACCATTGCGCAAGAGGGGTGCAACGTCCATCTGGACATCGATATTATTAACCTGAAGGATTTTACTGCCCAGGGTGGCCACAATGGCTTGGCCATTTAGCTGAAGAGACACTGTGTTGACGGAGGCGTCATAGGAAACCTCTTTTTCGTCGGCACCCAGGCTATAACCTAAATAACGAAAGGGGACGTAGATTCTACCGGCTTCGGTAAAGGTGGTACTATCCATCATTTTATCATTTCCATTAACGATATACTTTTTAGCGTTCATTGGAAAGGTAACTATATTGGCTTCTTCAGCCCATACGCCGGTGGTGATGCCCAAGATGAAACAGCAGGTTATGAGTGCGGTGGTAATTTTTTTCATCAAAATCCTCCTCGATGACCCCGATGGCTGATGGATTTCAGTACCACTGTTGTTAAGGGGCTATTTAAAATAATGACGGGCCCAAGCAAGGTTTCGTCACACCATTTTAAGTTATTATTCCGCAGGCCGTTGGAACTTCTCTTATTCCTTCGCAACTGAATTGTTTTTAAAGTATAGAATTCCTTCCAATACTCCCCCAGCTATGGCTAATGCTTTGTCTGAAATGGTATAACAATGTCTATTTTCGCACCGCGGGTCAATATCTCCAATTTTCATTCCCTTATGAACAAAAATACCATCCTTAATTAACCCCCGCAGGATACCATTAATTTCTGCTATTACTGGTTGAGACGATACATAACCCAGGATATCGCCGGCTTGTACGGTACTGTTAATGTCTATACAAGAAACAAATGTACCCTCCACTGGTGCCCGTAATAAACGTTCATTGGTATAACCATTTACTGGACCGGGCACCCCGGTATTGGGTTCGGCTGTTCCCTTTCGTAATAATCTGCCTAAATAATGACCGCGATTTGTTTCTACCACGGCATGAACATCTACACCTGCAACAAAACCCGGCCCCAGACCGAGCACGATGGGTGCATCGGTTATTTGAGTACCGGTGTTGCGTTTAGCCATGATGGAATCTACCAGTACGGCGGGTTTTAGTTTAAGGGCATCTTGAGCATTGGGATCAATTAATAGGGGTATTTGTTGATGTTTCAGCAAAGCTTGAGCCTCCTGCCAATTCTGTACCAACTTGGCGGTAACCCCTTCCACGGTATGACTGCCCTCGAATACTGCCTCGGCAAAGGAAACGCTGCGCCTTACCACCGTTGGCCTGGGTATTTCTGTAAGCACAACGGACATGCCACATTTATATAATCGATAAGCAACACCTGTGGCTAAATCACCTGCCCCTTTAACCAGTACAATGTTGTCCATTTAAATCAACCTTTCAATAAATACATCCATTAATCCCCCGCACCTCAGCACCAGATTTACGAATGCCCAGAGGTGTCACAGCCTGGGTCCACCGACATGCCGCCGAAGACCAGAATAATCTCGGTTCCTATAGTGTTTTCTACAGCAAGGATATCCGATTTGATTTTTACTTGTCCCTCTCAATCTATAATAGGCAGGGGCACCTGCCTGAATAAAAGGTGCCCCTTTTTTTATATTTGATTACTTACGTTCTTTAAGAGCCTTGTAGACCCGCTCCTCCGTTAACGGTATCTCAAAGAAGCGGATTCCGAGGGCGTCGTAAACAGCATTAGAAATGGCAGCAGCAGTGGCGATCAAACCTGTTTCGCCAACCCCCTTTGCACCAAAAGGTCCGCTGGGGTCATTTGCTTCCACGATAATTGCTTTCAATTCAGGGATGTCCACGGCTGTAGGCAGCATATATTTATGAAAGCCATCATTTAATGGTGTACCCTTACCATCGAATTTAATTTCTTCACTAATGGCATAGCCTAAGCCCATGGCCAAACCGCCCTCTAATTGCCCCTCCACAATGACTGGATTGATGGCCTTCCCCACATCGTGGGCGGCAACCATTTTTAGGACAGTTACTTTTCCTGTCTCAATATCTACTTCTACCTTAGCAAAGTGAGCCAAATAAGGCGGTGCATTCTTAGGAATAATTCTTCCCACACCAATAAACTGTTTACCACGTAAGTGGGCTTCTACCGCTACCTTACTTAAGGGGATATTTAGTTCCGCATTAGATAGTGAATATACAATACCATCTGCAATATACAAATCTTCCGGACTGGTGTTTAAAGTTTTAGCCGCATCTTCAAGAATTTGTTTTTTAGCATCTTCCGCTGCCGCCACTACGGCAGTACCGGAAGCATAACAGGTACGGCTGGCGTGACTGCCAATTTCAAAGGGGGTCGATTCGGTATCAGCAATAGTAATACCAACTTGATCCAACGCGACTCCCATTACTTCTGCAGCCATTTGGCTCAGGGTGGTTATGGTGCCGGTGCCCATATCTGGCACACCGCTGGCCAGGTGAATCGAACCATCCTGTTGCACGGTTACATAGGCATTGGAATAGTCAACACAGAAGGGCCAGGAGTTGGAGACGTGAGTACCCGCAGCCATGCCAATTCCTCTGCGTTTCGTACTGTGTTGCTGGGTTGGTTTTCCCCTGCGCTGCCAATCTATTTCTGCCGCACCCCGATCCATGCACTCTTCCAAACCAGAGCTAAGGCATGGATAGGGCAGTACCCAGTCCTTACCTGGACGCATGATATTTTTGCGTCTAATTTCGATAGGATCAAAGCCCAGTTCATCTGCGATAATATCCATTTGAGATTCTACCGCATAAATGGCCTGGGGACTACCAAAGCCACGCATGGCTCCGGCTGGTGTAATATTGGTGTAGACACTATGGCCATCATACATTTGGTTGGGGCAATAGTACAGGGATAAGCCCATAGCACCTAACACACCAGGCAATTCCGCACCCCAACTGCAATAAGCACCTGTATTAAGGGTAGCTGATATTTTACGAGAAGTAAAGATGCCATCCTTTTTTACACCGGTTTTTACCGTAATATAACCGGAGTGACGGGTATCTGAAGAGGTGAAATCTTCTTTCCGATCATAAACAACTTTTACCGGTTTTTTAGCCAGCATAGCCAGGGCCAGAGCAATGGGTTCGGCTTTAGCAGATAAACCAATCCGTACACCGAAACCACCCCCAATATAGGGTGGGTTTAACACACGCACTTTGCTATAGGGTAAGCTAAAAATAGTAGCTAAAATCCTTCTGGTTGGGTGGGGTGTTTGGGTGGTGGACCACACGGTTACTTTGCCATCCACAGCCACCTGGGCAACCGCTGCTTGGGTCTCTAGTTGGGCTTGCTTTTGTACCGGCAGCTTAAAGGTATGTTCAAAAACATAGTCTGCTTCTGCAAACCCCTTTTCAACATCACCCATTTCTATATGAATTTTTTCGCCGGGAATATTCTTACCAACCTCACAATGATGAATTTCCGGCGCACCTTTCTGCATGCCTTCTATCGGGTCATACACAGCGGGTAATAACTGGTACTCTACTTCAATGAGCTTTAAGGCTGCCTCGGCAACACTTTTAGAAACCGCAGCCACCGCAGCCACTTCATCACCTACATATCGAACCACCGAATCAAAAATATACTGATCTTCAACTGGCTGTAGGGGTGGGATCGTGAAGGTGGAGGTAGCCGATGTATTAAATTTTACCTTGGATGTATTCAAATGGGTAGCCACAGCCATGACACCCGGCAGTGCTTCTGCTTTATGGGTATCAATTTTAACAATTTTGGCGTGGGGGTGAGGACTCCGTAAAACCTTGCCGTACAACATACCTGGTAGCCTTATATCAGTGGTATAGGTGGCTGTACCGAGGGCTTTTTCCATCGCATCCAATTTACGTACACTCTTGCCTACCACGGCATAATCTTTTTTCAATTCTTTTCCCTCCCTTACCGATCCTCTTTAATTTTCATTTTATCAGCGGCAGCCAACACAGCCTCTTCAATTTTGGTGTAGCCGGTACAGCGGCAGATGTTACCTGCAATGGCCTCTTTAATATCCGCTGTGGTTGGGGAAAGATTAATATCTAACAATGCTTTAGCTGACATAATCATTCCCGGCGTGCAAAAGCCGCATTGAATGGCACCTAAATCAATAAAGGATTCCTGTAACGGGTGTAATTTTTCGGGTTTGCCAATACCCTCAATGGTTTCTATTTCAGCATCCATAACCTGTAAAGCGGGAATGATACAGGAGTTGACACTTTTACCGTTCATAATTACGGTGCAGGCCCCACATTCACCTTTACCGCAACCCTTTTTGGTGCCGGTTAAACCAAGTTGATCTCGTAAGACATCAACTAATGTGTCAGCAGGGGAAACCAGAACCGCCAAGGATTCCCCGTTAAGCTTAAATTGCAAGACTTTTTTTTGCATCGTTATACCTCCCTATCGAATGAATGTCCTTACAATCAATTTATTGAGCCGCAGCAAGGGCCTTTTCCAACGCCCGTCTGACGATAACTTCTAAAACTTCCTTTCTGTATTCAGCAGAACCGCGTATTGCACTATCCCGGGGACTTGACTCAGCACAGGCTGCTTTAGCCGCTGAACTGATCAGTTCCGTTGTAACAACCTGCCCCTGCAGTACTTTTTCAGCCATGCTGGCACGCAAGGGCTGCGGGGCTACGGGTGCCATAACAATACGCACCCATTCAATTTTTTCTTCTTGCAGAGAAAGCACAACCGCTACGTTTAGCATGGGCAGAGCCAAGGCACCCCGCTGGGCCAGTCTAACAAAGGAGGAACCTTGTCCCGGTTTTAAGGCAGGAAATTTTACGGCGGTTACTACTTGTCTGGTACAATCAATCGTGGTTTTGCCCACGCCTGCATACAGTTCCTGGACGGGTCGATAAGTGGTACCCGAAGGGTCTTGGATTTCTACCTCAGCACCCAGGGCAACCAGTGCCACAGCAGCATCCGCTGCGGGCTGTGCGTTTAAAACGTTACCTACCACCGTAGCGGTATTGCGAATCTGCAGGGAGCCAACTGACCCAGAGGCATCCGCCAACAGGGGGGCGTTGCTTTGGATTAAATCGGATTTTTTTACTTCACTGTGGGTTACCGCAGCACCAATGACAATTTGCCCAGCCATGTTCTCTAGCTTTTTTAATTCAGCAACCCTCGTCACATCAACCAGGCAATCGACAGACAGTTTACCGGCATTGAGATCCAGCAAGACGTCGGTACCGCCGGCAATAACCCTGGCCTTCCCGTCATAGGTTTTGAGAACTTCCAAGGCTTCAGCTACCGATGTGGCCAGTACGTAATCTTTTAACACGACACTACCTCCTTTGTTTAACCACGCTCAAAAACTAAAGTGCTTTTGTTGAACAATTTAGCCTTGATCAAATTTATCTAGTATTTAGTAAAGCAATTCCTGTGCCAATTGTCGCAATATACTTAATTGAGTGAATATATAGATTTGTGGCTTGTTTAGGTAAGATTCCTTATGTTTCAACTCAATAAAAAGGGACCAAAAAACGGCATGGGCCGATTTATCGGCCCATGCTAAACTTCAATCTCTCTCATTTAAATAGTACCTTAAAACCCGGATGGTGCAGTTCATCTGATGAGCAGCCTCTACACGGTTTCCCTGCACTCTAGCTAAACCTTCCTGAACCACTCTTTTGATAATAGCATACTGTGCATGCTTTAACTTTTTGCTCAAATCATTAAGGTCTATGGGAAGCTGGGCCAGGCGTTCACCTAAAATAGAGGAAAATTCCTGCACGATTTCCTCCACATCTTCCCCCGCTGATAAATGGAGCTGTGCATAAGATTTATGATCTCCTGGAAATCTCAGTTGATCAGGTAGTGTCTCTGCTGTAATGATGCCCTTCTCTGCCAATGCCGTTGCCCGGGCCATCACATTGGCTAATTCCCTCACATTACCCGGCCAAGGGTAATGCAGCAGCCGTTCGAAGGCGGCTGGCTCTATTTTTAGCGCTTCGCCATTTTCCAGACCATAAAATTTGCACATAAAATGGCGAACTAAAAGCTCAATATCACAGATTCGCTCTCGTAAGGGTGGGATATCCAATGTTACTACATTCAATCGATAAAAAAGATCCTCACGAAAGTGCTTGTTAGCCACGGCATCTTTTAATGGAACATTGGTAGCCGCAATGACCCGGACATCCGACTTCTTAAATTTTTCACCCCCCACAGGTAAAAATTCCCCGTTTTCCAAAACTCGTAAGAGCTTGACTTGAATGGCTGAACTGGCATCTCCCACTTCATCTAATAACAAGGTACCTCCATTGGCAATTTGGAAAATCCCCTTGCGCACACCGGTTGCCCCGGTAAAGGAACCCTTTTCGTGCCCGAAAAGTTCACTTTCTAATAAATTTTCAGTGAATGCAGCACAGTTTACTGCAATGAAGGGGTTCGTTGCCCGCAGGCTTTGGCTATGCAGATAGCGAGCCACAACCTCTTTTCCAACACCTGTTTCGCCCTGAATCAGTACGGTAATGTTTTTTGCAGCAATCCTTTTCGCCAAGGTTAAGGTATTTAATAAGGGACTGTTTGGTGAACAAATGATGCCGTTTTTCTGAAGTTCTTCTACAAAACCTTCGATCGGTAAGGAGGCTTTTTGATGATCCTCCAACGCGGTGGCAATTAGTTGCTCTAAATCTGTAATGTCATCAAAGGGTTTTTCAATATAATCATAGGCACCCAGCTTAATGGCATCCACAGCTGTTTTTACGGTACTGTAACCTGTCATGATGATAACCCGACAGTCCGGCTGTTGGACTTTAAGTTGTTCTAATATCTTTATGCCATCCGTATCCGTTAATCTTAAATCCACAAAAGCCAAGGTAAAGGTATGCATGAGAAGCTTGGCAAGTAGTTCCTTGCCGGAGTAGGCGGTAACAACTTCATACCCTTTCTCTGCAAGAAGAAATTGAAAGAAATTACAAACCGCCACTTCATCATCAACCACCAATACTTTAACTGGTTTACCCATTATTCTCCCCCCTTAGGCCATATGGAATAATGAGACGAAAGGTGCTGCCTTGACCTGGTTCACTTTGTACAACAATCCTGCCCCCATGACTTCTGGCAATACCTAAACTAACAGATAAGCCAAGTCCGGTGCCCTTGGTAAGTTCCTTGGTGGTGAAAAAGGGGTCAAAAAGTTTACTCATCGTTTCTGGTTCTATGCCGCAGCCATTATCCTGAACGGAAACAACCACTTCCTTTGTATCAGCTTCCCGAGGTGAACAACCCGTACGAATGGTAATTACCCCTTGGTCCAAGGAACGCAAGGCATCCTTGGCGTTAAGTAGAAAATTGACCAGCACTTGCTCCAATTGTTGCTTATTACCCAGTACGAGCGGCAAATCGTGGCAAAGGTCCGTACGAATACTCGTATTATTTTTTTCGATCTGGTAAGAGACCAAAGCCAAGCTGTTCTCTACTACCTCGTTAAGAGAAATTTGATCTTTAGAATACGGTTCATGCCTGGAAAAAGCTAATAAGCTCTGAATAATCCTTTTGCATCGGGTCCCACAATTTTTAATATCCGCTAATAGGTGGTAGCCGGGATGTTCCTGGTCAAGTCTTCTTAATAAGAGTTGAGCATCCCCCAAAATGGCTGTCAGAGGGCTATTGAGCTCATGGGCAACACCCGCGGCCATTTCCCCCACTGCGGCAAGCTTTGCCGTTTGCACCAATTGTTCCTGCCTTTTCAGAACTTCCAGATAAAGCCTGCTGTTTTGTAAACATACCGCCAATTGGTCAGCTAATTGCTGGGCAAATATAAAATCATTTGGAGAATAAGCATCGGTTTTTTTACTGCCAAAATTCAGTGTACCAATCACCGTATCGTTAATTAATAGAGGAGCCATAATTACGGAACGGATACCCACTGCCATTAAATCCTTATCTTCGTTGCACGCTTCTGAATCTTCCCAGATGTTTTGACGCATAATGCATCTCTTTTCCTCCATGGCTTGCCAGGGTGCGGAGTTTTCTCTAATTAGCACAGTTCCAACCCCTAGGATGACCTGATCCTTGGGTATGCCAGATTTAATGATCAGCTGTTCTCCTTCCAATAAGCAAAAACTAAGCAAATCATAAGATATTACTTCCTTCAGTGGTTCCGCTGTCCGATCAATAATTTCCTCATAGGACATGGCCACCGTGATGTTGCGAGCAATTTCATTGATGATTTCTAATCTTTTGTTTTGTTTCGTTACTTCTTCGATGGTCTTTCTCAGTTCAACATAATGATTAAGTCGAGTAGATCGTACACCCGTCAACTTTGTTAATAGCTTTTCGTTTAACGTTGTTTTATCCATATCAGTAAGCCCTTCTTAGTAATGCGATGACATCATTTAATTCCATTTGCTTAGGATTGGCCACTAAACAAATGTCTTTAATTATATTCTGAGCAAGGATGGGATAGAGATTTAGATTAACATGCAAATCAGAAAGCTTATCCGGTAATTCCAGTTCTCTAAATAAACTCGCGATGGCATCAATAACCCGATCGGAGCCATCTTCGATGGAAGTAATATTTTCCCCCAGGGCTTCCGTAATATTGGAATATTTTACCCGATTGGCTGACAAGTTGTACTTTACCACATGGGGCAACAGCACAGCATCTACAATTCCTGCGGGTATGTCAAACCAACCGCTAATCTGATGGGTGATGGCATGCGCTGCTCCTAAAATTGCATTGGAAAAGGCCAGCCCGGCATTGAGATTGGCCATGGCCAGGCAGTGGTTTAACTCTTTGCTACGGGAACCACCCTTGACCTGACGTAAACTATTGGCTGACAGCTTGATGGCATTGATGGCAAATAAATCCGTCATGGGGGTGGCACCCTTTGAGACATAGGACTCGATCGCATGGGTCAAAACATGTACCCCGGAATAAATCATAGATTGATTGCTTAGGGTTTCTAGAAGATTAGGATCATGAATGGAAACATAGGGTATGAGGGATTTGGAGACAATGGTCATTTTTCTTTTTTCCGGTGCGTTAAGGATGATGGAAAATTGGGAAACCTCAGAGCCTGAACCGGCTGTGGTGGTAACCGCAATAATGGGCGGTAAGGGACGGGTAATACTATCTACTTCTTCATATTCCGAAAGCTTGCCCCCATTGGAAACCAGCAAAGCCACCGCTTTGGCCGCATCAATCGGACTGCCTCCCCCCACAGCCAGTAAAGAATCACAGCTATTTTCGATGTATTGAATGCTGCCGCAATTGATTTCATAATCTTTAGGGTTTGGGGAGACATCTCCCCAAACGACATATTCCAAACCGTTCTTAGCCAAACTTTCCAATACACAAGCCAACCATCCACTGGCACGTACCCCTTTATCGGTTACCACAAAGACACGCTTGGCTCCCAAACGCACGGCATGGATACCACATTCCCAGATGGTATCCGGGCCAAAGATAATTTCCGGGGACACAAATTTAAATACATTCATGCTTAGCACCTCTGTGTATAAGTGGAATGAGTTAATGGTTTTAATTATACAAAAGTTTAGACAATTCCTTCAATTTAAGAAATTTGGCTATCTTCGATTAAAATTTTTGTTAAGTGCATGATTACTTGATTACATGGTAATAATAGTTACAGCAGATTTTAGTTAGCTAAGGGGGCCCTATAAAGTGAATTGCCCGGTTTGTGGAGGTAAAGCCACCGGAAAAGTTGGCATTGATCAGTATTATTGCTGGGACTGCTGTGTGGAATACCGTATGAACAGAGAAGGTGTAGATGTTTTCGAAGTGGCTGAAGATGGCAGTTTGGTTTCCTTTGACCCACACAATACAGGCTTGTATTAAGTCCTAGGGGGTGAGTTAAAGATGGGATTTTGGCGGGGAGTTATTACTGGCAGTCTGCTTGGTGCTGCACTGGGCATGGTATTTAAACCACAACGCAAGCCAGAACGCTTAATAATGAATAGTACCCGTAATGCCAGTCGTCGTGCCCAAAGGATGATGAAGGGTATGTCCAGAAAAGTAAATGATATAATCAGGTAAATGAAAGTAGTGGGGACATCGGTCCTCACTTTTTTATACTAATCAGAAAGCATCCGATTGTAAGGATGATCGTATAAGACTCTCATGCCGCTGGTCGGCACCTTATCAGGACAGAAAAGCTAAGGCTCGCTTGTGCCCTAAAGAGGGTGCGCTATAGGCTCTTGCCTGGGACCTTTAGGTGATGCCCTTTAGGGTATGGCGCACCCTTAAGGGCAAACGAGCCAAGCTTTTCTAACTACCGGGCATTGACCCATTATTTTAGCTCGAAGGAGGAAACTATGGCCTGGTGGAAGGAAAAGTGTACCTATCGTTATCTTTTTCTTTCTTTGTTAATTTCACTTATTCTATATTTTCTCTATCTCGTCCGAGGACTATTTGTCCCTTTTATTTTGGCCGTTGTGTTGGTATATATGTTAAACCCTATGGTTGACCGTATGCAAAGACGGGGCGCCTCCAGGGTTGCAGCCATATTAATTTTATATTTGGGTGTCATCATTATTGTTACCAGCTTGCTTATGTATGGTGTTCCTAGAATGGTTAACCAATTGGAAAGGCTGGTTGAAAGTATTCCCCTTTACACAGACCGAGTGAAGTTAATGGTACTAAACATTCAACATTCCTTTGACCACAGTTCCGTGCCTCCTGGGGTGCAGCAGATTGTAGATGAAAGAATTCGCTGGGTTGAGTCACAGCTATTGGCTGTGGTTCGAAAATCAATCGATTTACTGATGACCATCCTGAGTAACCTTTTTAATGTTGTATTAGCCCCCGTTTTGGCCTTTTACATAATGAAAGATTTGGATCTGCTGAAAAGTTGGGCACGATCCATTATTCCTAAAGAAATAGCGGCTGATGTTTTTTATCTGGCCAAAGAAATAGACTTTGTTTTTGCTAGTTTTATCAGGGGACATTTGACGGTAGTGCTGATCATTGGTGTCTTAACTAGCCTGTCCTTTATGCTGATTGGCCTTGAATTTGCTGCTATGCTTGGTATTATAGCAGGAGTTACGGAACTAATCCCCTATTTTGGTCCCCTAATTGGTGCTGTGCCGGCATTGGCAATGGCACTGTTGCATTCGAAATGGATGGTCCTTAAGGTATTGGTTATTGTTTTTATTATTCAGCAATTAGAGGGCAACATTATTTCTCCTAGAATTTTAGGGCAGCGGGTTGGTTTACATCCCCTGGCCATCATTGTGGCCTTACTGGCTGGGGGCCATTTATTTGGCATTGGCGGTATGCTATTGGCGGTTCCCCTGGCGGCCATGGTAAAAATAATGATTTCCTTTGTCTGGCAAAAATTAATTTAGAGAGAAAAGAAATCTAAAAAGTTTGAACGAACGTGTATAAGCACCTTCGCTAGCTTGACCACTAGATAAAATTGCTATAATATAAATATTTGAAGGATAATGTAGTAAGATGCCGATTAACCTGGTTTATTCACCAAACAGGAGGTAATATAAATTGTTGACCGGAAGAGAGATTAGGGAGAAATATCTGAAATTTTTTGAGCAGCATGCCCATCAAATTTTGCCCAGTGCTTCACTGATACCTCATAATGATCCGAGTATCCTTTGGACTGCTGCAGGTATGGTACCTTTCAAACCCTACTTTACGGGACAAGCCGTACCGGAATATAAAAGGGTAACAACCTGCCAGAAATGTATTCGCACACCGGATATTGAGTCAGTTGGGCGTACAGCCAGACACCATACATTTTTTGAGATGTTGGGGAATTTCTCCTTTGGTGATTATTTTAAAGAAAGCATCATTCCTTGGTCTTGGGAATTTATTACCAAGGAACTGAATTTACCCCAGGATAAATTATGGATTACCATCTACCAAGATGATGATGAGGCCTTTGAAATCTGGCATAAGACGGTGGGTGTACCTGCCGAACGAATTGTTCGCCTGGGAAAGGATACCAACTTCTGGGAGATTGGTGTTGGTCCCTGCGGCCCTTGTTCAGAAATCTATGTGGATTTAGGGGAAGCCAGGGGTTGCGGTGCCCCAGATTGTCAGGTGGGCTGCGATTGTGACCGTTTCCTGGAAATTTGGAACCTTGTCTTTATCCAGTTCTTCCGGGACGAAGAGGGAAATTATTCTCCTCTAGAAAGCAAAGGTATTGACACAGGCATGGGATTGGAGCGTGTTGCGTCCGTACTGCAGGGTGTAGCCTCTAACTTTGACACCGATATTTTTAGGGAAATTATGGATTTTACAGCCAATCTGGCAGGGCATAAATATGGCCAAGCTGCGGACACGGATTTAGCTTTAAAAGTAATTGCCGATCACTGTCGGGCAGTTACCTTTGCGGTTAGCGATGGTGCTTTACCTGGCAACGAGGGGCGTGGTTATGTAATCCGTCGTTTGCTGCGTCGGGCCGTTCGTTTTGGCAGGGTCTTAGGGGTGCATGAACCCTTTCTTTATAAGGTTTCCCAGGCAATCATTGAGCAAATGCAGGATGCCTATCCCGAGCTGAAGCAAAAGAGTGGCCATGTAATAAGGGTAATCCATACAGAAGAAGAAAGATTTTTGGAAACTCTGGCCGCAGGCAGTGATATCCTTGCTACCTTGATTAGTGAGGCCAAGGCCAGCGGAGCCAGTGAAATAATTGGTAATGATGCCTTTAGGCTATATGATACCTTTGGTTTCCCCTTGGAACTTACCCAGGAAATTGCCGCTGAACAGGGGTTAACGGTGGATGAGGATGGCTTTAATGCCGCCATGGAAGAACAACGCAAGCGGGCTCGCAGTGCTCGTCAGGAAATTGAGTACATCTCTGAACGGGGTGTTTTGTATAAGGCCTTACGGGAAGAGTTAGGCGATACTAGATTTAACGGTTATAGTACCTTAGATACAGACTCCAACGTCATGGCGATCTTAAAAGATGGTTTGCAAGAGCTATCCGCAGTGGCTGGGGAGGAAGTAGAAATCATCCTGGATGTTACCCCCTGCTATGCAGAGTCCGGCGGCCAGATAACAGACCATGCCATGTTAATAGGACCCGACCTGTCAGTTGAAGTTAGCTTCGTTAACAAGCCAGTTGAGGGTTTAATTGTGCACCGTGGCAAGGTGCTCTCCGGTGTACTCAAGAGGCACGACTCGGTGAAGGTTAAGGTTGAGCAACCAAGGCGTCAAGACACTGCCAGGAACCACTCAGCCACTCACCTATTACATAAAGCACTAAAAGAAGTGTTGGGTGAACATGTTAATCAAGCCGGTTCCCTGGTAGAGCCAGATCGCCTGCGCTTTGATTTTACCCATTATGCAGCTGTGACCCCGGAAGAGCTTCTACGCATAGAAGAGATCGTCAACCAAGCTGTATTAGCTAATTATTCCATCGAAACCTTTGAAACTTCTCTGGCCAAGGCCAAGGAAATGGGAGCAGCAGCTCTCTTTGGTGAAAAGTATGGCAAACAGGTGCGAGTAGTCAAAATGGGTGAATTCAGCTTGGAGCTTTGTGGTGGTACGCATTTAACGTCCACTGCCGAAGTGGGTCTGTTTAAAATCTTTAATGAAACCAGTGTTGGTGCCGGGCTGCGCCGGATTGAAGCAGTGACAGGCCTTGGTGTATTAAAATACCTTGGGGCCAAGGAAGCACAACTAGAAGAACTCGCTGCTGTGATTAAAAGCCCGGTACAGGAAGTGGTACGCCGTACAGAGGCCCTGGTTCAGCATAACAAAGCCCTGGAGCAAGAAATTGAGGCACTCAGGACGAAACTAGCTAAGTCCGAGGTGCAGGATATTTTAGGCCGCATAACGCAAGTAAAGGGAGTGTCTGTGCTGGCCTCAGTGGTAGCAGCCCCGGATATGGACAATTTAAGGGGTATGGTGGACATGCTCCGGGATAAAATGGGCAGTGGTGTGATCCTATTGGGAAGTACCGCCGGTGAAAAGGTGAATTTAGTGGCGGCTGTGACCAAAGACCTCCATGGTCAGGGATTGCATGCTGGTAATTTAGTGAAAGAAATTGCCAAAATGGTCGGCGGCGGCGGCGGCGGTCGTCCAGACATGGCCCAAGCAGGGGGCAAAAACCCAGAAAAATTACAGGAAGCCATTGACACCGTACACCAGGTAGTAGAAAAACAAATGAAATAGCAAAGAGCGACAGGGGGAAATTCTCTCTGTCGCTTTTCAGTTGGCCAAGAGAGCAAAGAGCACAAGGGGACGGTTCTTTTGTGTTGCTCTATGGAACAACACAAAAGAACCGTCCCCTTGTGCTACCTTTTTCAGTGGTCTTAACCTGTCCCCTTGTCCCCCAAGGGAATATTTCTTATTGGATTTGCAGATCATAAGAAGGAGTGTGTAATAATTTGTCGAATTTTGTCTTGTCTGATAAAAACAGAATAACTCTAGGGAGGAAGTAGTATTGAAGAGGGTATTTAAGTATGGGATAACTTGCCTGGCTATTCTTACCTTGGCTTTGGCAGCGGTAGGTTGTACGGGTAAGGAGGAAGCCAAGTCACCTGCCCAGGATGGTGGTAAGAAGAAGTTAGTGGCTGCTGCGGATGCAACTTTTCCGCCCTTTGAGTTTGCTGATGCCAGTGGGCAGTATGTGGGGTTTGACCTGGATCTGATTGCAGCCATTGCAGAGGAAATGGGTTATCAATTGGAGTTTCAGAGTATGGCCTTTGACGGCATTATTCCTGCATTGCAGAGCAGTCAGATTGACTGTGCTGCTACTGCCATGACGATTACACCCGATCGCCAAAAGGCAGTTAATTTTAGTGAACCTTATTATAAAGCCGGGCAAATTGTTGTTGTGCAGACCAGCAAGAATGATGTAAAGAGTATTACAGACTTAAAAGGTAAGACCATTGCTGTACAGAGTGGTACTACCGGTGCCATGGAGGCTGAAAAAGCCACCGATAAAGGCAAGGTGACTTACTTTACTGGTGCTGATCAAGCCCTTCAGGAATTGAAAAATGGTGCTGCAAATGCGGTTATTATTGACTATCCGGTTGCCGCTTATTTTATTCAACAGGGGAACAAAGATGTGAAAATGGTGGGCGATATCATGTCTTCTGAGCAATATGGTATTGCTGTGCCTAAGGATAAGCAGAAAGTTTTGGATGATATTAATGCTGGGTTGAAAAAGATAAAAGAGAATGGTAAGTATGCGGAGATTTATAAAAAATGGTTTGGTGAAGAGCCAAGGGCTTAATATAATATAGGAAAGGAGGGACGAATGTCTCTCCTTTCCTATATTATAATGTTTGTTAAAATACAGGGCTAAGGAAGGTGTGTTGCATCCGCGAGGGGGATAACGATAGCACCTGCAAATTCGTTGGGCTATCTTTCCCAGAAAAATCAATAGAAGGGGTATTGCCGTATTTGCATAAACTATGTAAATACGGCAGCCTGACCTCCAAGGCCCATGGTTCATGCCATCAAGCGGAAGGCTATACTTGTAACCTTCTCTTCCAAAAAGTCATATGATGAAAGATCAGAAATCTTGTGTTTTTAGGAAGGGGGGGTCTTGATGTTTTTTCAACCTAGGAGGCCCGGTTCCCCGTCAAAGGGGTTGCCGGTACAGACTGGTATACCAGGCCTTAACTTAAACTTAAGCGTTGATCATATTCAAGTTATGGGAACGTTACTGATGATGGGTTTAAACCGCCGGCCAGGCTTTAAAGAGGAAATGGCAGAGTTTATGCTTTTTATGCAGAAGATGCAGGAAGCAGCCGAAACCATCTCAGTGCAAATGGAAAGTGTTCATCAAGAGTATGCCAAGGTTAAAGCAAAAATGCAGGAACCCATTGCAAATGGAAAAGATGTCAAAAGGGAAACCTCGCGGCAAGAGGGAACAGCCTACGTCAACCCACTGCTGCAGCATCTGTTTAGATTAATGTCCTATTAATTACAGTATAAACAAATCCCCCCTGGGAGACAGTAGTATTTACCGCTATTGTCAGCTTAGGGGGGATTTGTATAAGGTATACAATATTAATTTATTTTAGAAATATAAAAGGAAAATGAAAGATAATGTTGAATTAATATTTCTATGTTAGGAAATATTAGGACTGGGAGGTCTTTGCCGTGGCTCAAGATTTTTCACAAGAAACAGTAATGTTTAAAGTCCAGGCGGAAGAAGTTAACCAGGCCCGTGAAATACTGCTGGCTGTTTATGCCGCATTAAAGGAAAAAGGCTATAACCCCATAAACCAATTGGTAGGTTATTTATTATCTGGTGATCCAGCCTATATCACTAGTCATGGGAATGCTCGCAGTATGATCCGTCGATTGGAACGAGACGAGCTGCTGGAAGAACTTGTTAAAAACTACCTGGAGCAGAAATAACCCCTCATAGGGGTTTGTTTTTGTTGGAGGTGTAATATGGAATATAGAGAGCTTGGGGACACAGGGTTAACGGTGTCCCGTTTGTGTTTCGGGGCTCTGACCATTGGACCCTTGCAGGCTAATTTACCAGTGGAGCAAGGAGCGGCAGTGATTGCCAGTGCCTTGGACCGGGGTGTTAATTTTATGGATACTGCCGAATTGTATGGCACCTATCCATATATTCGTGAGGCCATAAAAAATAGAAAACAAGAAGTGATTATTTGCAGTAAGTGCTATGCCTATACCAGAGATGGCATGAAGGAAAGCTTGGAGGCTGCCCTTAGAGGCATTGACCGGGAGTACATTGATATTTTTATGCTTCATGAACAGGAATCCCTACTGACCATCAAGGGGCATTGGGAGGCCATTGAGTATCTACTGGAGGCCAAGAGCAAAGGTTTGGTACGGGCTGTGGGAATCTCTACCCACCATGTGGCAGCGGTCAGGGCTGCGGTGGACATGCCAGAGCTTGAGGTCATTCATCCCATTATTAATAGGGCAGGGGTGGGTATTGCCGATGGCAGTGCAGCGGAGATGCTGTCTGCTATAAAAATGGCCCATGCCGCAGGAAAGGGCATTTATGGCATGAAAGCCTTGGGAGGGGGCAATTTACTTGCCAATTCCCAAGAGGCATTAAACTTTGTCTTGGGTATCCCAGAATTGGCTTCCATTGCTGTCGGTATGCAAAATTTTAACGAAGTAGATTATAATACTCGCTTTTTTAGCCAAACTTATATACCAGAGGATCTACAGGAAAGGGTAGCCAGGCAACCACGGCGTTTGCATATTGATGATTGGTGTGAGGGATGTGGTGCCTGCGTCCAAAAGTGTGGCGCTGGGGCCCTGAAGTTACACGGGGGGAAGGCAAGAGTAGACGGGGAACTGTGTCGCCTATGTGGTTACTGTGGCGCAGTATGTCCGCTTTTTGCTATCAAAGTTATATAGAAATGGAGATTTGCAGATGAGGATTATGGGCCTGGATGTGGGTGACAAAACCATTGGGGTTGCTTTAAGCGATCCTTTGGGTTGGACGGCCCAGGGTTTGGAAGTTATTCGCCGGAATACCTTAGAAAAAGATATTAATCGTTTATGCCAAATAATAGACGAATATGCGGTGGAGAAAATCTTAGTGGGCATGCCCAAAAATATGAATGCCACCATTGGTCCCCAGGGTGAAAAGGTGTTAGCCTTTATTGAAGATTTAAAAGAAAATATTGATTTGCCAATTAAGACCTGGGACGAAAGATTGAGTACAGTGGCCGCAGAGAGAATGTTAATCCAAGCGGATGTCAGTCGCAGCAAAAGAAAGAAAGTCATTGACAAAATGGCTGCTGCGGTTATTTTGCAGGGTTACTTAGACGCTGGGGCAAAGTAAACCATTATTAATTAGGAATTTCTTGACAGAAAATGTTTTTTTGGATACAATACAGACAACTTTTGGAAACGAGGTGCAGATTATGCCGGAACAAGATGAAGTAATTACCCTTATTGATGAAGATGGAGCTGAACATGATTTTAACGTTATCGACGTTATAGAAGTAGAGGGTTCCGAGTATGCAATTTTACTACCTGTAGAAGATGAGACTGACGAGGCAGTTATTCTAAAATTTGCCAAGGACGAAGACGATAATGAAATTCTCGTAGATATTGAAAGTGATGAAGAGTGGGAAAAGGTTGCCGATGCATGGGAAGAGATGGTAACCGCTGAGGACGGCGAGTAAATAAAATATTAAAGAAAACCAGACTGGATTAAAATGGATCCTCTTAAAGGGCATTTTAATCTGTCTGGTTTTTTTCTATTTTCCAGCACTTTTATAGGAATAGCAAATGCATGTCCCTAGTAAGATATAGCTAGGATAAGTTCTACGTTCGGAGGGGGGGGATTGCTTTGGGGCCAAAAAGAAAAAAGCTATTTGCTTTAATATCCTTACCAGTTATTATGATGATGGTCGTTTTTTTGATAGCCTCTCAAATGAGTTTTGCACCTCAAAATAAAATATTACCCGGCATATATATACAGAATCAGGACATGTCCCTGCTTAGTTATAACCAAGCCTTACTCTCGATGCAAAAGCTGGAACAACAATTTAAAAAGCCAATCAAAGTAAAATACGACGATTTAACCTGGGTATTGCCGATGGATCAAGTGGGATTAAAGATAGACTGTTCAAGAGAGGTCCAACGGGCTATGGCCATTGGACGTCAAGGATCCCCGTGGCAAAAGTTTTTAGAGCGCAGGCAGGCTTTTCGGGGGATCTATTTAAAACCAGAAATCTCCTTAGACAAAGAGTTATTGGAAAGAAATGTGACGGAGGTAGCAGAGATTATTATTCTACCACCCCGGGAGGCTGGTTTAATCATAAATTCAGATCAAACAGTGGAAATATCTCCTGGCCATAATGGCAGATTAATTGATATCGAACAATTAGAATTAAACATTAAGGAATCGTTATTGGCTGGCAGTCAATCACCCATTGATTTGAAATTAATTGAGGTACCGCCAGTACGAACCACAGAAGAAATCCAGTCCATGGGGGTGGATACGCTATTAGGAATGTTTTCTACCCAATTTGACCCCAGCAAAGTTAATCGAGCCTATAATGTGAGTGTGGCAGCGGCGGCTCTTGATGGGTTGACAGTTAGCCCCCAGGAAGTTATTTCCTTTAATGACGTTGTGGGGCCACGCAGTACCGAGGCAGGCTATAAAAATGCTCCGGTAATTATTAATAATGAGATGGTGGACGGACTGGGCGGCGGTGTTTGTCAGGTTTCCACCACACTTTATAACGCTGTGCTGCTGGCTAACTTAGAGGTCATTGAAAGAAAAAATCATAGCATACCAATTACCTATATCCCCATTGGCAGGGATGCTACGGTAGTATTTGATGCCATTGATTTTAAATTTAAGAATAATACCGATTACTGGCTGTATATACAATCCTATGTTAAGGGAGGTACTCTAACCATTAAAATCTTTGGCAATTCAGATTTTAAAAGGGATGTAGTCATTCGCAGCTGGATTGAGGAGACCTACGATCCCAAAACGATCGTTGAAGATGATCGTGGGATACCCATGGGGGATCGGGTGGTGCGGCAGCAAGGTGGCCAGGGTTTCAGGGCTACTGGAGAGCGCATCGTTATGAAAGACAATAAAGTGATTAAGGTGGAAAAATTGCCAACCAGTATTTATAAAGCAAGGAATCAAATTATCTCACAGGGAATAGCACCGCCGGGAACCATTCTTAAAGACCCTAAGTTACAGGTGAGCAATGATCCTTCAAGTGAGACTAACGGTGACCTACAGAATAATATCCCTTAAACCGAGAGTTTAAGAGAGTAGCTAAGCTATATAGGTAGCATAAAATATAGGATAGCTTATATTAAAATAAGGTTATCAATTTGTTATAAGAATAACCGCAGACAATAAGCATTGCGGTTATTCTTGTGTATGTAAATTTATGGATAAGAGGAATATATATGGAATGCTAGCACCTATTTAATTGTTTATGATGGCTGGTTTTTTTCTTGATCTAACGAATAAATGATGATAATATTAAAAAATGTAAAGAATATTTTTGCAATTTACTTTTTCAAAATCTTTATGTTGACCGAATGAGTATCGAATAGTATATTTAATTTATTATAATAGGGGGAGAGAGTAATTATGAGAAAAAAGGTGCTACTATTATTAGCAATGTCTCTGTCGATGCTTTTACTAGTAACAGGCTGTGGATCTAGCAGCCCCAAGACGAATAATGAGTCAGCTGCAGGCGGAACGTTTAAGGTAGGACTTGAGTGTGGATATGCACCATTCAACTGGACACAAATGAATGATTCCAACGGTGGTGTTAAGATTGATGGCAGTGGCGAGTATGCAGGCGGTTACGATGTAGAAATTGCTAAAAAGATTGCAGAGGGATTGGGTAAAGAATTAGTCATTGTTAAAACGGAATGGGATGGTCTGGTACCAGCATTAACATCCGGTAAAATTGATGCTATCATTGCAGGTATGTCACCAACAGCGGAACGTAAAAAGACCATTGATTTTTCAGATATCTACTATAAATCGGATTTAGTTATGGTTGTTAAAAAAGGTGGCAATTATGAAGCTGCTACCTCCATCCAAGATTTCAAGGGGGCAAAAGTAACGGCCCAATTAAATACCTTCCACTATTCAGTAATCGATCAAATTGAAGGTGTAGCCAAACAGCCGGCAATGGATAACTTCCCAACCATGAGGGTTGCTTTAGAGTCAGGAATTATTGATGGGTATGTATCGGAACGTCCAGAGGGTGTTAGTGCCTCAGCAGCTAACCCAAAATTTGCTATGGTAGAATTTAATGAAGGCTTTAATACATCCGATGATGATACAGCAATTGCAGTAGGTATTAAAAAGGGCAGTGAATTAACCGAACAAATCAATAACATCTTAGCAGGTATCTCAGAAGAGGAACGTACAAACATCATGGATACTGCTATTAAAAATCAACCGGCAGCTAAATAAAGATTAAGTGAAACCGGGCGCATTAAAATGCACCCGGTTTTATGACGTTTATCATAAGGGGGAGAAAAATGAGCTTTGAATGGATCGTAAAAATTGTTGCAGACTACGGGCCAATGTTCATTCGAGGTGCGGGAATAACACTATTAATTTCTATTATTGGTACTATTATAGGATCTATCATCGGTTTACTAATAGGAGTTATACGTACCATTCCCCTGCCGGAACGTGGGGCCAAACGGATCACTCTCCAAGTAATCAATGCTTTACTTTCTGCTTATATTGAATTCTTCCGTGGCACACCGATGATTGTACAAGCTATGGTAATTTATTATGGTTCTGCCTTAGCATTTGGTGTGGATATGAACAGATTGGTAGCAGCAATTTTTATCGTATCGATTAATACAGGGGCCTATATGTCAGAAATCGTTCGTGGTGGTATTATATCGATTGATAAAGGACAATTTGAAGCAGCCCATGCCATCGGTATGAATCATTTTCAAACAATGACGAATGTAGTCATACCACAGGTCATTCGTAATATTCTACCGGCAACAGGCAACGAATTTATTATTAATATCAAAGACACCTCGGTGCTTAACGTAATTTCCGTCTCGGAATTATTCTTCCAAACAAAATCGGTTGCAGGAAACAACTTTAGATATTTTGAATCATTCTTTGTGGCGTGTATTATTTACTTTATTATGACCTACACAGTAACGAGAATTTTACGTTATTTTGAGAAGCGGTTGGATGGTCCCGATGATTACATTCTGTTAGGTAATCAAATGCAATTAGAAAGGCCGGAAGACAAGCTGCGTAAAAAACAAAATTAAATAGACGGAGGAGGGAGCATATGGAAAAGATAATTGATATTCAACATTTAAGTAAATCCTTTGGGGCCCACGAAGTCTTAAAAGATATAGATTTTTCAGTTAGCAAAGGAGAAGTAGTTTGTATCATTGGTTCATCTGGATCTGGCAAATCAACCCTTCTTCGCTGCGTTAATTTATTAGAAAAACCAAGTGGTGGTCAAATTATTTATAAAGGGGAAAACATTTTGGATGATAAGCATGATATCTATGCTTACCGTACCAAGTTGGGTATGGTCTTCCAACAGTTTAACCTATTTAATAATCACAACGTTTTAAACAATTGTGTAGTCGGACAAATAAAGGTGCTAAAACGGTCTAGGTCAGAGGCGGAAAAAATAGCCATGCAATATTTAAAGGTTGTTGGTATGGATCAATATATTAACGCCAAACCAAGACAATTATCAGGGGGTCAAAAGCAACGGGTGGCTATTGCCAGGGCACTCTCTATGGAACCGGATGTGATGTTGTTTGATGAACCAACATCAGCCCTTGATCCTGAGATGGTAGGAGAAGTCCTGAAAGTAATGAAGGAACTTGCCGAATCTGGTCTGACCATGTTAATTGTCACGCACGAAATGGGATTTGCCAAAGAGGTATCTGATCGTGTAGTATTTATGGACAAGGGAGTTATAGCAGAAGAAGGACCCCCGGAACAAATCTTTAATAACCCAACACAAGAACGTACCAGGGAGTTTTTAAAGCGTACCTTAGCACAGATTTAACCTGAGACTGAGAGAAAAGTAGGGCACTTTGCTTTGGCAAGGTGCTTTATTCAATAATTGACGGGATTAGCTTTTTACTAGTATAGTTTTTACATAATCGTTAACAGGGTGAACCGAATAAAAGAGGCTATCCTGAACCCTGCGAAGCGGATGGGGGTAGGACCTCCATTTTCATTTTTTGTTGGTGCTGTTAACGGCGTGGAATTCTTTGATCAGTATACTTTAGATTAGGTGAGACAATGGGAAGTTTAAGATTGTACTGGGAATTTTCCCGCAAATCCTTTCAAAGGGCAGCGGCCTATCGTTTTGATGCCTGGATCAGGGTAATTTCAAATATTATGTTATTGTTCATGTGGGGTTTTATCTGGTATGGGCTATATGGCGGACAGGATACAGTGGAAGGGGTATCCTTTGAGGCCATGTTAGGCTATATCTTGATTAGTCAAGCCCTGCAGGGGATACATGGGGCCGGGACACCCCTTTGGGAGATACAGGAGCGGGTGCGCACAGGGGATATTGCCATGGAACTGCTGCGCCCTTACGATTACCCGCTGCGTATGTTGTTTTCTGATTTTGGCAGCATTGCCTTTTATTTTTTAACGGCAATTTTGCCTCTCTATGGCTTGTTGTTTTATCTGCTGGATACCACCTTGCCCAGCTCCCTTTACCAATGGAGTATGTTTGTGGTGTCGGCGGTCTTGGGCTATTTGTTACGCTACTGTATTGAACTAACTTTTGGCCTGTTTAGCTTTTGGCTGGTGGAAACAGGTGGGGTAGAAGATATTTTTTATTTCTCTATTTCACTATTCTCTGGTTCGGTAATTCCCCTGTGGTTTTTTCCTGGCTGGTTGGCCACTTTGGCCGGATGGCTGCCCTTTCAAGCCATCTTTTTTGTACCCAACTCTATTTTTATCGGTGAACTTACTGGACAGGCTTTGATCCATGCCCTCTTGGGGCAAGTGATGTGGCTAATTGTGTTTTATGCAGTTTTACGCTATGTTTGGCTAAAGGCATCGAGGAAAGTAGTCGTACAAGGGGGCTAAGATTCATGCCGCAGATTTGGTTGAGGAACATTCGTATGTACTTATATATGGTAGGTGCCAGCATCCGTGCCCAGATGCAGTATCGCTATGCCTTTGTCATGAATATTTTGGGTTGGGCCATGACCTATGCCGGTACGGCTATTACCATGTGGGTGTTGCTATATTCCTTTGGTGCCATAGAGGGCTGGACCTTTTGGGAATTGATTTTTTTATTTGCCCTGGCGGTTTTATCCTGGGGTGTATGCATGGTTTTTTTCTTTCATTTTAGGGGGTTGGATCAATATATTGTTAACGGTACCTTTGACCGTTTTTTAGTAAGGCCCATGCACCCCTTTTTTCATTTCATGGCCATGAAATTTGATGTGGGTGCCTTTGGTCAATTTTTATTTAGTACGATCGCTGTGGCATTGGCCTACCATCACCTTCAAATGCACTGGCCCCTCTGGAAATGGCTTGTTTTTGGGGGAGCAGTGGTTGGCGGCACCCTGATCCAGGGTGGACTTTTAATCCTTATATCAGCCATCGCCTTTTGGACCACCCGGTCGGAACGATTATACTGGGCAGTCATGTGGCCCGCCAAAAGCCTCATGAACTATCCCCTGACCATTTACCCTCCGGGGGTACAGTGGGTAGTCACCTTTATCCTTCCCTTTGCCTTTGTCAATTACCTGCCTTCCTTGCTTTTATTGGATAAGACCGGCGGCGGCTATGCACCCTATTGGGGGTTTTTAAGTCCGGTGGTGGGTCCGATTTTCTTTTGGCTCTGTTTACGTTTTTGGATGCATGGTTTAAATCATTATAAGAGTGCTGGCTCCTAAGAACGGAGGAAATCATGAGTTTGATTGAAGTTAAGCATTTATACAAACAGTATGATGTGGCCAAGCGGCAAGAGGGTATGTGGGGGGCTGTACGCAGCCTTTTTCACCGGGAGTATCTAAGCAAAATGGCAGTGCAAGATATTTCCTTTACCATCAAGGCCGGAGAAGTGGTTGGGTATATCGGACCCAATGGTGCCGGCAAATCCACCACCATCAAGATGTTGACGGGAATATTAGTACCCACCTCCGGAGACATTTTGATCAATGGCATCGTACCCTATAAAGAAAGGCAAAAAAATGCCAGGCAAATTGGTGTAGTCTTTGGCCAGCGGACACAACTTTGGTGGGATCTGCCTGCCATTGAATCTTTTGAACTCCTCAAGCAGGTATTTCAAATTCCCCAGCAGCGCTATCGGAAAAACATGGACACCTTTGCTGAGATTTTAGGGCTGGGGGAATTTATGCAGACTCCCGTGCGCCAACTTTCCCTGGGCCAAAGAATGAGGGCAGATATAGCGGCGTCTCTTTTGCATGATCCCTCGATCCTCTTTCTGGATGAGCCAACCATTGGCCTGGATGTGGTGGCCAAGGAAAGAATGCGTACCTTTATTAAGGAAATTAATCAGGAACGGGGCGTCACGGTTATTTTAACCACCCACGATATGTCCGATATAGAAAAACTCTGCCGGCGCATGATTTTAATTGATAAGGGCCAAGTTATGTATGACGGTGAACTGGCCAAGATTAAGGAAAAATTTGGCCAGCATCGTCTGCTAATTATTGACTTGGAGGGTGAAGAATCAGGGTTTTCTATGGCGGGAGCAGAAGTTATCCGTGAAGAGGGTAACCGCAAATGGCTGCGCTTTAACCGCCGGCAAATATCCGCCTCCCAATTAATTAACCAAATTTCCGAACGCTACGAAATTAAGGATCTGGCCATTAGTGATCCTGAGATTGATGAGATGATTAGACAAATTTATGAAAAAGGGATCGACCAGATAGTTTAATAAATGCGGGAACAAAAACTCAATAAAACGATGCATTTTCTATCGGCCAAGCCTTTCTAAATTATTTTAATGCCACGAATTGCTCCTTTAAATAATGGTTCCTGTTTACGATAAAACGAATAATATACTCAGGTTCTGCATCAAACCCTTCTATATCATCCTTTTTATACGGGTCCAAGGGGATATGGGGTCGCAGCAGATGGTATAAAGAAGTAATTCTTGGTTCAAGCAGGTTCCTGGTAAAGGAAGTCTCTAGGATTTCCTCTAATAATCTACGATAGCTGTGACGAAATGCGGGGATATCAAGGATCCGTGCTGTAAGGGTATTGGAGCCTTGAATTGGAACGTAATGGTAGGCCATTTCCTTACCGTGACAACTGCGCCCCCAGGTGCCGTCATAATCCCAGGGGATAAGTTCAAACAAGCCAGTGACAGAATTACGGTACAGGGCATAATTTTGAATAAAACCGTCGTAGTTCTGGGTGCATACTACTCCTGCCAACCAGCGCAGGTATTTTTCAATATCGATATGTTTAACGATTTCTTTGGCAAAATCCGCCCGGGGAACCGTGTTGGTTTTGAAAATCAGTTCACGGAGAAAGCCATCATCCGATGGGGAGCCATATTTTTGTTTGTATCCGTCCAATAGAGATTTCTTTACTTCATAGTTATCCGGGTTGAGTAAGGAAAAATTTGCATCATCATTACGGGCATAGTAAATAGCCCCTGCTGGTAAATTCCTGTTCTTTAGAAACAGATCATCAACGGATTCTAAATGAAGGTAGACACCCTTGAAAGATCCATTTAGCTTTAATAGAACAAATTTGGCAGCGGGGCTTAGTATGTTGAGGTCTCTAAAAAAATCAAAAGACAGTTTATTACGAAGCAAAGAAGGATCAAGGTATTCAGCATTTAAATGGATCTCCCTGCCTCCTAAAAAGCGGCCAGGTTTTTTAAAAAGGATATGGTAGGATTTTTTGGGCAATTCCCGGGTGAGGGCACCCCGATAGGCAATCTCGATTTTAAAAGAGTTTTGGTTTGTTTTTAACTGGGCTGGCACATGTTCATTACGCCATATATCGCGATTTAACTCTTGCAGGTCTTTCGGGTTAATAAAAAGGGAATAGGCTGGTATATTTGCTGTACTTTCATTCATAGAATACAACAGTCCTTTCACCAAATCTTATTAACATTTTATAAAGCATCAATTGGAATGTGACCCAGTATAC
Source organism: Desulfotomaculum sp. 1211_IL3151 (assembly GCF_036763075.1). Taxonomy (NCBI): domain Bacteria; kingdom Bacillati; phylum Bacillota; class Clostridia; order Eubacteriales; family Desulfotomaculaceae; genus Desulfotomaculum; species Desulfotomaculum sp. 1211_IL3151. The sequence continues at coordinate 62,272 of NZ_JBAIYV010000041.1, forward strand.
AGAAGTTTAACGAATATAATTCAATTTCATTTCTCTCATTTAGCACAAAACGTAAGATAACCCATATTATGTATGAAAACCTATATCGCATAGGGAATTTTTTCATAAGGGAGTGTTATGATGAGGGATTTGAATGAGAATGAATTAAGACAATTATTCTGCGATGAAAACGTTGATGAACTAAAAAGAATGTTTATGAAAAATAACCCCTGGGATTCCTGTTGGAATTCCGATGGTTCCAAAGGCTCCAAGGGTAGTGATGGATGCGAGGATTCGGATGGTTCCAAAGGATCGAAAGGTAGTAAATGCTCTAAAGGCTCCAAGGATTCCAAATGGTCTAAGGGCTCCAAGTGCTGTAAATGTTCCAAAGGTTCAAAGGGATCAAAAGATAGTAAATGCTCCAAGGGTCCCAAGTGGTCGAAGGGATCTAAGGGCTGTAAATGTTCTAAAGGGTCAAAGGGATCGAAAGGTAGTAAATGTTCCAAAGGGTCAAAAGGTAGTAAATGCTCCAATGGTTGGAAAGTTCCTAAGCATTCTAAGGGCTCAAAGGGTTCTAAATGTCCTCATAAGGTGAAAAAATTAAAAATATGTTAATATCAAAAAATGCACTTCCTAGATAGTGGGAGGTGCTTTTTTTATTGCCGTTAGGCTGGACCTGGATATGGAAAAAGTCATGAGCCATGAGACTTAGTTGTAAGCTCATGGCTCATGACCGCTGTATGATTTATTTGTGGCACTTTCCTTTGCCTTTGCATTTGATTCTTATATCCAACAAGAAAAATTCTTTACCTTTGGTAACCAGGCCATTTTTATCACAATCCAGTGCAAAGAAGTCGCTGACATCTTTTATCTTAACATCAAAGACATTAAACTTGCAGATATCTCCGGCCCTAATCCCGGGAACGTTGACAACTGCAGTAAATTCATAAATATTTTCAAAGAAATGAACGATACCTCCATAGCAATCCACTTGCTTACAAGAAAATTTCTTGCAGTTTATACTATTGTTTTTGCATTCATCATGACAGTCATTTTTATTGTGGCCCTTTTGATTGCAGCATTGATTTTCCTTGTGATGATGTGGATGCAAATACAATACGGTTCTTTCAATTGTTCCTTTGACCAGGATCTTATCACAAAAAGTGATATAGTGAGTGACCTTTGCATCAAAATTTTCTCCCACTATCTTCGACATGGGCGGCTTCACATGGGAGATAGCTTCGCAAACCACTTGGGTACATCCTTGATAAACGACATCAGCCGATTGACTCATATAAATCATCCTCCTAAATATTCCTAATACCTACAAAACATAGGCCCTTTTGGTATATATGACATTATATGGGTTTATTTAGGAACGGTTACTGCACAACTTAATTTTGTTAAAAATGTATAGTAGCATCTATAACCATACATGTAAAACACCACCAATTGGTACAACTGCCATAATCATTAGCTAATAAAAATTTCCTTAAATTAATGGAAAATTTCCCGGCCCTCGGACATATAAATTTACCTAAGGATAATTGTGGTCAAGGAGGGGGCCCAGTGAAAAAAATAGTAATTTGTGGTCGGAATGATGGCGGAAAGTCAACCATATTGGGCGAACTTTATAAAGGTTTAAAGAATAGGAATTACAAGCCCTTGGCAGTTGGCTCCGGTGTACAGGATGAAAAACCCTATTTGCATAAAGGAATAGACCCTAGTTACCTTACCATTGCTGTTCCTGAACCAGGCAGAGATATTATCTCGGATATTGATAGAGTTATCCGTAATGCCATTAATCAAATTAAGGAAAAGAACAAACTGATTGAAAATGCACGCAAGGCTTTAGAAGAATTAAATAAGGTGCGCTCCGTATTGGAATTGGGTAACCTTTCGCAAAGGGATATTCCCCAGACGGCAGCACTGCCAGATGTGGTTTTGATTGAGGCGGTGGGCATTAACGATGGCTATAAGTCCGAGGAATGCCGCAAACTGGCGGATGTATTGGTAACCATCATACCTGCTGGCTTAAAGGGAGAAATTATCATGGAAGCTGGTAACTTTCTTTTAGATGAAGCAGACGTATTGGTGGTAACAAAGATTGATGAGACCCCACGGGATGTTACCTCTACCACCTTAAAACTGCTGCAGCGGATTTACCGCACCAAGCCCATCATACCAGTGGTAGCCACCAAAGGGGTTCATATGAACTTGGTCCTGGATGAAGTGATTAAGGGATTGGCTGATCCCATGGTTTTGTTTGAGCCAATCCTGCCAGAGGAAACCAGTAAAAGAATAAATTAAGTAAGCGAAAAGGGAATGTTGCGAAACTACTAATTTGTAGGCAAGCGACACTCCCTTTTTACATTGCGAACGCATTCCTTGTCTGATTTAGTAGATAAATGATATAATTGGTTAAATTATATAAGGTTGTGTTGTTTTTGGCTAAAAAATACCGTGCAAAAAAACGAATATACTTCTTAGTTTTGCTAGTACTGGTAGGTGCCTGTTTTGATTTTGCACGTAGCACGTTGGAACCAGTTGATTCGGCTGGCAAAGCGGTGGATACCTTGGTTCGGATTGCCCCTAATACGACCACAGGACAAGTTGCTATATTATTAAAACAGCAAGGTCTGATCCAAAACGCTCAGACTTTTAAACTTTATACCCGCTATCAAAAATTGGATAATCAAATTAGAGCGGGTTATTTTGTGCTGAATCCAACCATGTCTGTGGAGGAAATCTTACATATTCTGATTCACGGTAAAATCGCTTCCAAGGGTTTTACCATACCTGAGGGATATAACTTGGCCAAGATTACCGATACATTGGCCAGCAAAGGGTTCATCCAGGAAGAAATATTTAAGGATTTATTAAAACAGGGTCAATTCCAATACTCTTTTATGAAGGAGTTACCAGCTGGAGAAAGGAGATTAGAGGGTTATCTATTCCCAGAAACCTATCATATAGGTTTAGATAGCACGGAGAAAGATATTATTAACGTAATGCTAGCGGGCATGGAGCGTCAAATTAAGGATCTTCAATTGGAAGAAAAGGCCCAAAACATGAATTTGTCTTTACACCAGGCTGTGACCATTGCCTCCATGATTGAACGGGAAGCGAAGGTAGATCAGGATCGGGTGTTAATTTCCAGCGTTATTCACAATCGCCTAAGGATTGGTATGAGGCTGCAAATCGATGCCACGGTGGAGTATGCCCTTGGGGGACACAGGGAAAAAATATATTATAAGGATTTAGAGGTAGATTCACCCTATAATACCTATAAAATTCCTGGGTTACCACCGGGACCAATTGCTTCACCTGGTAAGGAAGCACTGCTGGCGTCTGTTACTCCGGCCCAAACGGACTACCTTTATTATCTGGCTAAACCGGATGGTTCCCACGTCTTTAGTAAAACCTTAGCCGAGCATAATGCCAATAAACAAAAATATTTGAGGTGATCCGTTTGAGAAAATTAGAACTCCTGGCTCCGGCAGGAGATTTAGAAAAATTAAAGATTGCCGTTCTTTATGGGGCAGATGCAGTTTATCTGGGAGGGCAGCAGTTTAGTTTAAGGGCTGGTGCTGCCAATTTTGATAATGACTCCTTGCTTAAGGGGGTCGAGTTTGCTCACCGGCACCAGGTCAAGGTTTATGTAGCCATCAACATTCTTGCCCACAATGCGGATTTGACAAATCTGCCGGAATATTTAAAGTTTTTAGCAATAGCCGGGGCAGATGGAGTTATTGTTAGTGATCCTGGCATTATTGATACAATTTTAAGGATGCAGCTAAAGCTGCCAATTCACCTAAGCACCCAGGCAAATACAACCAATTGGGCCAGTGCTGCATTTTGGAAACGGTTAGGCGTTGAAAGGGTTGTTTTGGCCCGGGAGTTATCCTTACCGGAAATTCATGAAATAAACCAGCGGGTTGACATCGAGCTTGAGGCTTTTATTCATGGAGCCATGTGTATGTCTTACTCAGGTCGTTGTTTACTCAGCAATTATCTGACCGGCAGAGATGCCAACCGGGGTGACTGTGCCCAATCCTGTCGGTGGAAGTATCACTTGGTAGAGGAAAAGCGGCCAGGACAATATTTCCCAGTGGAAGAAGATGCACGGGGAACTTATTTCATGAGCAGTAAGGATCTATGTCTCATGGAATATCTGCCTCAGATGGTTGAGGCAGGCATCACCAGTTTTAAAATTGAAGGACGCATGAAGAGCATTCATTATCTGGCCACCGTGGTTAAGGCTTACCGGCAAGCCCTTGATTCCTTTATCCATCATCCATCGAGCTATCAAATGAATCAAAAGTGGCTGGATGAAATTCGTAAAGTAAGCCACCGAGAATATACCACGGGTTTTTTGTTGGGAGATCAAGGCAAAACTGCTACCGTTGAGCCGGGACAAAAAAGCTATACCCGCCTGGCGGCCTTCGTGGGTCTGGTATTGGCTTATAATGATGCTGCCAAAAGAATTATTGTAGAACAAAGAAATAACTTTAAAGTCGGGGATAAATTAGAAGTCCTTACTCCTGCAGGTGAAAACAAACTACTTGAGGTGACGGCAATGTTTGATGGAGAGACCGGAGAACCCTTGGCGGTTGCTCCTCATCCTCAGCAGATTGTTGAATTAGCAGTTGAGCATGGTATTGAGCCCATGTCAATGTTAAGGAGAATAGAATAAGGGATAAAGATGGCAAAATTTGGTGAAGCTAATAGGAAGTATACTCACCAAAGGAATGTTAACCAATGGGCTATTTTTTGCAAAAAAGACTGGTTAAAACCTTTTACCTTATTTTATTTCTATTTCTACCTCTTCTGGTACATCTTGGTGTTATTCAACTAATCCACGGTGACGAATACAATACGAAGGCCCTGGACCAACGAAGCCTCAAGGTTGCCATGGAAGAGATCCCAAGGGGGCAGGTTTTAGACAGATATGGGGTGAATTCCCTCAATAGGGGAGAAAAAATACCAAGGATTGTTCTTTACCCACAGGTTATTAAAAATAAAGAAGAGGTGATCGAGCAATTAAGCACCATCCTTGGCTGTGCAACCCAGGAACTGGCACCTTATTTTACCGGAACCAGCGGGTTTCTTTCCTATCGGCTTAACCAAACACAAATAACGGCCATAAAAAACCTAAAGATTCCTGGACTTATGGTGGAAGATATTTATTTTCGCTATGGGGAAACACCACTGGCTTCCCATGTTGTAGGACACTTGGGGAGAATTTCAGAACAGGATCAACTAGAACAACTTAATCGTTTGGGCAACAAGAAATATACCTTGTCGGACCTAATCGGTAAAACCGGCTTGGAATACTATTATGAGGCTCAATTAAAAGCCGATGAACCAGCCAGTATTACCAGGGCCTACGTTGATGTATATCGCAACTTAATTTCTGGTTTGGGCATTCAAAGGGAAAGCACACAGGATACGGGACGACAGGATGTAGTCACGACCCTTGACATCCATATTCAGCAGGTGGTAGAAAAAATCATGGCTGAGCGGGTAGAGCGGGGCGCAGTGGTAGTAATGGATGCCGGGACCGGGGATTTGTTGGCCTTAGCCAGTAGGCCAAACTTTAACCCAGCGAATGTTTCTTTATACTTACCGGGGGATGAAGATACCTTTTTAGATCAATGCACGGCCTTATATCAACCAGGCTCTATATTTAAAATGGTTGTGGCAGCAGCAGCCCTGGAAGAAAAAATTGTCAAACCGACTGATACCTTTGTTTGTCTAGGTGGGAATGACCACCTGATCAATTGTTGGCACAAAACCGGCCATGGCCCCATTACCTTTGAAGAGGCCTTTGCAGAGTCTTGTAATCCTGTATTTGTTGAACTTGGCTTGAAGCTAGGGGCGGAAAAACTCATTCGTTATGCCCGGGCCTTTGGTCTGGAATCCCAAGATATTATTGGTTACCCAGTGCCAAAGGATAAGAGACAGCAACTTGATTTAATCGCTCAACCTTATAATTTAGTTAACAGCAGCATAGGCCAAGGCCCTGTTTTAACAACACCTGTCCAGCTAACGGCGATGTTAAATACCATTGTTAACAATGGAGTTTACATAAAACCAAGAATGGTCAAGGGGATTAAAAACGAAAAAGGAAAATATACGCAGCATTTTTCGATGGGGGAAAGCCGTAAGGTTATTTCCAATGAGACTGCCAAAGAATTACAGAGATTACTAGGACTTGTTACTACCCAAGGGGTTGGCAAAGAAGCCTTTGTAACAGGCTTTGGCAGTGCCGGTAAAACTGGCTCTGCGGAAATTTTTGCTGAATCAGATAAGGTCAATGCTTGGTTTGTTGGCTATGCTCCCTATGAAAAACCTAAGTATATTGTGACTGTATTGGTTAAAGAAGGGGTAAGTGGCGGTGTTTCGGCCGCCCCGGTTTTTCGGCAGATCGTGGAGGAAATTCTCTTACCGTCTCATTGACGCTGCTTCAAAATTATCGTAGAATGTTAGTATATTTTTGGGATTATGGGGGATAAAGGCATGATCGTGCGGGGGGATCAAATTAGAGCCTTACGGGAAGAACGAGGCTATACGTTACAGGACCTGGCTCGCCGGGCAAAACTATCGTTATCCTATTTAAGCGAGATAGAACGAGGATCTAAGAGACCGTCCTTAAAAACAATAGACAAATTAGCTTCTGCCTTAAATGTCTCTAAGACTCAATTGGTTGAGGGTGAAATTACGGATTCTGGTCTTGGACTGGGAGAGAAAATTAGAATTATCCGTAATGAAAGCGGTTTATCCCTACAGGAACTAGCAGATAAAATAGGGATCTCACTATCATACTTAAGTGAAATTGAAAGGGGTACGGTGTATCCAGCTGTCAACACATTAAAAAGAGTATCAGAAGGGTTAGGTGTGCCGGCAACTGCTTTAATGGGACATGAGGGTTCTCTGGGGTATAAATTAAAGCACCTAAGGGAAGAATACGGTTTGACCCAAGCCCAACTTGCTAATTTAGCTGGAGTAACCGCCGGCCTAATCGGGCAAATCGAACAGGGGAAGGTACAGCCATCTTTAAAGACGCTTGAAAAGTTATCCGAAGTGATGGGAGTTTCTCCATGCTATTTCATCATGGAGCCCGGTGCTGTGGATCAGATGGTCAGTTTAATGAACCCAGAATTAAGGGAACTGCTCATCCATCCCAATGTTCAAGCCGTTTTGGGTTTGGTTTGTAATTTAAACGAAAAAGAATTGCAATTTATATTGAACTTTATTCAGATGTTTAAGAAATCAGAGCTAACTTAAAAAAGTTTTATAGAATATTATTGCTAGCGAAGAACGAATATAGTATCATAAATATGTGTTTGGTGAAAAAGACTTAAGGCAACATATGATACAAGGAGGCTGATTTTCATGGCATTAGAACTAAATGGTGCTAATTTTGAAGCTGAGGTTATTAAATCTGACATTCCCGTACTAGTAGATTTCTGGGCAGCTTGGTGTGGCCCCTGTCGTGCCATTGCACCGGTGGTGGAGCAATTATCCACTGAGTTTGCTGGTAAGGTAAAGGTTGCCAAGGTAAATGTGGATGAAAACAGAGAACTGGCCCAGCAGTATGGTGTGATGAGTATTCCTACCATTATCTTTTTTAAAAATGGAGAAAAAGCAGATCAGGTCATTGGTTTTACTGGTAAAGCAGATCTAGAGAAGAAATTAAACGCTATCTTGTAGGGAATTTTCTTGACTGTTCCGTTCAATAGCTATCTTAAATCCTCCGTTCTTGGGACGGGGGATTTGTGTTTGCAGCCGTTATAATCGACGGTGCCAGGCACCTAGGGCCATTGTCATCCTGAGCCATAGCGAAGGGTCTTGGCAGTTAGTTTACATAAAATATCTACTTCGATTTTCTAAGGAGTTGATTTTTTGCACCCGGTACTTTTCTATATAGGGGATTTCCCCCTTCGTTCCTTTGGGCTTATGCTTTCGCTGGCGATTATAGCAGGCTTAGCAGTTTCCCTAGCAGTGGCTAAGTGGCAAGGAAGATATTTTGAAGAAATCATGGATTTAGCTTTTTATGCTATTCTAGGAGGATTAATTGGAGCCAGGGTCTGGGAAGTCATGTTTAGTTGGGACTATTACTCAGAGCACTTGCTAGAGATCCCGGCTATTTGGCAGGGTGGTATTTCTGTACAAGGATCCATATTGGGTGGTTTGCTGGCAGTCATATGGTACTGCCGCAAGCATAACATAGCCCTGTGGGCAATGATGGATACCTTGGCCCCAGGTGTCTTAGTGGGGCAAGCCATTGGCCGCATTGGTTGTTTTTTAAATGGTTGTTGTTATGGACTGCCCCATGAACATTTCGGTCTTGTTTATCCGGCAGGCACCGATGCCTACTATGCCTTCGGTGCCCAGCCTCTTTTTCCAGCCGTTCTGTTTGAAGCTGCCTGGGATTTCTTGGCCCTAGGTATACTATTAATGGTCTATAGGCGTAGATTATTTCCGGGGTTCATTGCCCTAAGTTATTTTGTACTTTACTCAATGGGCAGATTCACCCTGGAATTTTGGCGGGGGGATAGCCTAAGAACCCTAATGAATTTCAAAGCTGCCCAGGTATCTTCCGTTATAACAATGCTAGTTGCCCTTGGTCTAATGTATTATCTGTATCAACAAAATCAACAAAAAAACAAATCCTACCCTAATAAGAAGTCAAGGAAGATCCAAATTTAGCTTTAGAAGATGTTCTTTTTGGTCTAGCTGTAGCTGTCAGACCCCGGCTTGATGAATATAGACCCTCTAGTTAAATTCTGTATCTTCATAGTGTGTTCGGAATATAAATTGCGTTTAGGTTAGAGGCTTTAGCCTCTTTTTTCTTTTTCCAAGGAATTTGATTTTAATTATCGGATAAAATAATGGGCGGGAGGTGAAATTCATGGAGCTTGGACACAACTGGCACAAATGGAAGGAAATATTAGGAGATGCAGTGGGTTTAGGGGAAAGAGTCGGTATGGAAGAAGAGACCATTAACAACGCAGCTTTTCGACTAGGCGATTTTTTTGCAAATAACATGGATCCAGCGAATCATGAACAGCGTTTAATGAAAGAATTGTGGGACGAAGGAAACGATGAAGAAAGAAAGACATTGGCCACCCTGATGACCCGGGTTTCCCACAAAGCCAGCTACCGTAATAATTAACAAGAGGAGCGCTTGCTCCTCTTGTTTTGTGGTGGCCTTGGTGATTAGCCTGGGGTTTGCTAAACAAACCGGGGCAATTGAGTTAGTTCCATATCTCCTAGGTGGGAAATATAATGCTCGCCATTGTGTCTGGCCTCAATTTTGGCTCCTTTAATTTTTCCTGACTTTGCAAACTCAACTGCCTTTTCCATACTATATGTATTTCCGTTGATCATTACATCTGTAACTTCACCTGCCGCATTCACCTTTACCTCACGAATATCCATCCACATCACTCCTTTTGTCGTGCTTATAGTATTATTTCTTTAATCATTAAAGTTTATGAACAAAAAAGGAGCCAAGCGGCTCCTTTAATCCTTCTATTAGGCAAACTTTTCTTGCAGGGTTTCTGTTGCTGTTCCCTTAGCAAATTTGTCAGCCAGTAGGGCGATGGCACCGTCGCCCGTTACGTTGCAGGCAGTACCAAAGCTATCCTGGGTGAGGTATAAAGCAATCATCAGGCCCAATTGTGCTTCGTTAAAGCCCAGCATGGATTGAAGCAGGCCTAAGGCTGCCATAACGGCACCACCGGGAACCCCGGGAGCTGCTACCATGGTAACACCAAGCATTAAAATGAAAGGGAACATCATAGCGAAACTTACATTTGTACCGGACATCATCATCACAGCCATGGCGCACATGGTCAATGTAATGGTACTACCGGATAAGTGAATGGTCGCGCACAAGGGAATTGCAAAATCTGCTACACCATCCGAGATGCCGTTCTTTTTAGCACTGCGCAGGGTTACCGGTATGGTAGCTGCGGAAGACTGAGTGCCAATGGCAGTTAGATAAGCTGGTACCATGTTCTTCAAGGCAGTAAAGGGATTTCTGCCGGAAACAGTACCTGCCACAGTGTATTGGAATAACAGCATTAGCAGATGACTGATAATAACGATGGCAAATACGGAACCAAAGATTTTCATGATCTTGGCCACTTCACCGGCATAGGTCATGTTGGCAAAAATACCGGCAATGTGGAGGGGCAGTAAAGGAATAATCACACTTTGAATAACCTTTTCGATTATTTCTTGGAAATCCTTCGTCACTTGATATAAAGACTTGCTTTTAATGTAAGCCATACCCAGACCAAACAAAAAGGCAGTGATCAATGCTGTCATTACGCCCATAATGGGTGGCATATCAATTTGGAGAAAGCCCTTCACCAATGCATCTTCTGGGTTAGAAGCTTGTCCACCCACTGCATTGACAATCCTTGGTAATAATCCAGTACCCACCAGGAAAGCAAAGGTACCGGCAATAACAGTGGAAGCATAGGCCAACAGAGTAGTAATACCCAGAAGTTTCCCGGCACCCTTACCCAGTTCAGCAATACCTGGGGCGACAAAACCAATAATAATCAGAGGAATTACATAGGATAAAAACCCGCCAAAGAGACCATTAAAGGTTGCCAGCAAACGAACCAGAGCATCAAAATGTAAAAATTCCTTTGATACATAGCCTAATATAATACCCAGGGTTAAACCAATAATTAATCTAGTTAATAGTCCGATTTTCCTCATCGTTGTGCCTCACCTTCTGCTAAAATTTTGATTGATAGGACTATAAAAAATCGATCGTACCCTCCTTTGAAGTGTAAAAGTAATTGATTAGTACGAAAAAAGCAACAATTCAATTCAACCTGAGGTGGGTTGGGACACTAATGAAAATCTTACAATTTTTTAATTATAATTTCAATAAATTTTTAGTGAGTTATGCAAGAGAATTGTTGCCAATTTTAATAGTTTCTCTCAAAGTATGAAATTTTCGTTAGTGGGAAGAAAGAAGAAATAAGTAACAATTTATGTATAATATTTACTGGAAAAGAAGGAATTAGGTAAAGGGTGGCGAAAAAACATATAGTATATTTTCACGAGAAAGACATTTAAGGGGAGACAGTTTATGGGAAATATACCGTTTTATCTCTACTTAAGCTTAGCAATTTTAGAGGGTATTAGTGTTTTTTATTTTGTATTTACTTTTACTAAAATAACAAGCTCTAAAAGCCGATTAATTTTATATGCTATTATTTATGCTTTGCTAACGTATCTTTTAAGAAAATTACCTATTAGTTTTGGCATTCACTCTTTAATATTGATCTGTCTTACCGGTGGATATATTAGTTATTATTATAAGGTTAAACTTTCGTTATCACTTTTTGGCATGATTTTAGCAATAGCGATTATTTTTTTTGCAGAATTGACAACAGCTTTATTATTTACAAAAATTTTATCTAAATATCATGTGATGCTTTCAAAGCCCTTTTGGTGGTTTGTTTCTGGTTTGCCACATATTGTGTTATTAATCCTAATAGCTATTATTTTAAGGAAAATTCGAGGGAGAATTAATGCTGAGTGACAAGGTTGCTTCCTACTTAATTAAAAATAAGAATATTGTTGATAAAGATAAACAAGAAATTATTTTTTTTGGTGCTGAAGTTTTTTTTGGCATGATGCTAGGTATATTGGTTACAATGCTAATTGCTTATTTTCTTAATATTCACACTATGGTGTTTTGGATGTTATTAGCATCTTTATTAATTAGGAAAACCGGAGGGGGAGCACATAGTAACAATCCGTTAAATTGTTTATTGATAACTATAATGATTTATAATTTGCTAGCCTATATTGGCATTCTCTCATTTAATTTTGTGGAAAATTATATTCAAACTATTGTAATTATTGTGTTTTTGTTATGTTTGATAATATTAATGCTAAAGTCACCTGTGGAATCACCCCAAAAACCATTGGCTGTACAACAACGATCCCTACTAAGAAAATTATCTTTTATAGCGATAGTCATTGTTTTCTCCTTTCAGATGCTAGTTTTATATAAGCTTAATCCGATCATAAGTTATTCAATATCTTTAATAATTCTGTGGCAATCTTTAATGTTAACGTCTGTAGGACATAAGTTAATTCATAAAATTGACACAATATTGGAGTGTTTTTTTAAAAAAAGGAGGTGTAATTAGTATGAGATTTATAAAATCGACATTCTTAACCTTAGCTACTATTGCATTTACCCTATCGGCTTTCATTAATGCAGCGTCAGCATGCGGTGCTACGCACTATCAACCCAAGTTACCTCAGGCTCTAAAAAAATAATTAGTAATAATAAAAGAGTGAATTTAAAAAATCACTCTTTTATTATTAACATAAAGAGTGATGTGAATGAATGATTGGCAAAAAGAACGGGATATTAATTTTAATGAATTAAAGGATACAGTCTATTTGTTGTGTTGTATTCTCTTTACTGTTGCCTTATTACTAAAGGTGAATTGGAATATTTCTGTAAACCAACCCTTTGAGAACATATTTGTTTTTTTGGTTGAAAATTTTGTACCGATCAATTTATTTGTTCTGGCATTAATATATTCAATTGTAATTGTGCGTATGAATAGTGTCTCCACCGGTTTTTTGCTTTTATCGACGCTTGTTTTTGTATTAATGGCTATTTTTAATGACAGTTATTTTAGAGAGTTGTTAATTATTCCCGTGGCATACATATCTTTTGCCAAAAATAAAGCATTTGGCTGCTTTATAGCATTGATGAGCGGTATCTTATTATGCATAGGAGATTTACTATCCTACGGGTTTGAATTTCCCAATGGTCACCTCGAAGCTAGTCTTCTCTTTACTTGTGTCATGTTTATCTGTGCCTGGCTCATTGGTGGTATTGCGAGTATTGAACGTGAAACCAGGGGTTATTTGTTAGCGTTAGCTAATAAAGATGGCTTGACAGAAACCTATAATCATCGCTTTTTTCATGTCTACTTTAGACAAATGCTGGATGAGGCCAAGGGTTCTAATAGCCCCCTTAGCCTTCTTATCTTTGATATAGATTACTTTAAATTTTACAATGATACCTTTGGCCATCTTTCCGGGGATGAGGTTTTAAGGGGAGTAGGACAAATACTTCAGCAGCATATTCAACAGCCTAATATCGCCGCACGTTATGGTGGGGATGAGTTTTGCATATTGCTGCCGGGGCACAATTCCGCAGCCGCAGTTGTGGTTGCGCGAAAACTAAAGGAAAGTATTGAACGGTACTTTGAGGAGAATGAACAGTTTAGGGAGTTGCCCGAAGAAAAATTTAGCATTACCATGGGTTTAGCCAGTTATCCAGAGCATAGTAAAACAGGGGATGACCTGTTGGACCTGGCGGATCAAGCACTGTACAAGGCTAAGAAAACCAGCAAGAATAAAATAGAACTCTATTTTAACGTTTTGGATTCACTAAAGGGAATTTGTGACCAATCCGAGTTGGGACTGCTCAGTTCTACCAAAACCCTGCTCAGCATCATTAATGCCAAGGACCGTTATACCTATGGGCATTCCGAAAGGGTCTTGGAATATGCCACAAAACTGGCCCAAAGGTGTGGGCTGGATGAGGACGAGGTCCGATTAATCCAGTACGGGGCCTACCTGCATGATATCGGTAAAATTGAAGTGGATATAAACATCTTAAATGCAACGGAAAAACTTTCAGAAAAGGAATGGCAAATCCTAAAGCAGCACTCCTATTGGGGCAGTGAATTTTTAAGACCGATTAAGAGTCTGGAAATCGTAAGGCCCTATATTCTATACCATCATGAAAACTACGATGGTACAGGGTACCCAGCGGGGATAAAGGGCAATGATATACCCTTAGGGGCGAGAATTATTCGCATTGCTGATAGTTTTGATGCCATGACCACGGACAGACCCTACAAAAAAGGAAAGTCTTATCTGGAAGCCTGCAGTGAAATTATCATGTTAGCGGGTAAGCATTACGATCCCGAGTTGAGCAAGTTATTTGTTCGAATGATCGAAACGGAGCATCAATTATGCAATGAAGCAGCCTGCTCCGCAGAAAAGTAAATCGTTAAGAAAGGAACGAGGGATTTTATGACAGTTCATCAATGGCATAGGGATACGGTGGGGCAAAGGGCAGTACAAGCCTTGATTAAGAATCAGTTTGATGCAGTTTATTTTGCCACCAAGGGGGAAGCCGAGGAACATATTTTACAATTTATTAATTCCGGTGCTAAGGTTGGCTTTGGTGGTTCCATGACCTTAGCAGAGGACTTGGGACTGGTGGAAAAGGTAAAGGCTAAGGGGGCAATAACCTTAGTACATAGTGATCCGCAGCTTTCCGCTGAAGAAAAACTGGAAGTCATGCGGCAGCAACAGATCTGTGATGTTTTTCTAGCCAGTACCAATGCTGTTACCTTGGATGGTTGTTTAGTAAATATTGATGGGGTTGGCAACAGGGTAGCCGCTATTACTTTCGGGCCCAAAAAGGTAGTTATTGTTGTGGGGGTTAATAAAATTTGTCAAGACGTGGAGGCAGCACACCATCGCTTACAGTCCACCGCTGCCCCTAAAAACAACAAGCGTCTGCAATATGAAAATCCCTGTACTGTGACAGGCAGCTGTGCAAACTGCCAAAGTCCCACCAGGATCTGTCGCATCTATTCTGTGATCAAACGAAAACCGATGTTAACAGATATTACAGTAGTAATCATTGGCGAAGAATTGGGATATTAACAAGAAGGCTGCCTATTGGCAGCCTTCTGAGTTAAATTCCTTCGTTAATTTATTCAAGGCCCTTTTTTCAATCCGAGATACATAGGAACGGGAAATTCCTAGGGCACGGGCAATTTCCCTTTGTGTTTTCCTAGCCGTTGACCCTAAGCCGAACCTCATTTCCAATACTCTTCTTTCACGGGCTGTTAGTTTTCGTACCTTTTCTAAAAGCCGGTTTTTTTCAAAGGTTAATTCCACGGTATCGGCAACAATTTCAGGATCTGTTCCTAAAATGTCGATTAAACTTATTTCATTACCCTCTTTGTCAACACCGATGGGGTCGTATAAAGAAACCTCTGCCTTAACCTTCTTGATAAAACGCAGATGCATCAGGATTTCATTTTCAATACACCTGGCTGCATAGGTTGCTAAACGGGTTCCTTTGTCGGGTTTAAAGGTGTTGATAGCCTTAATTAATCCAATTGTACCGATGGAGATTAAATCATCTACATCTTCGCCGGTGGAATCAAATTTTTTTACAATATGTGCAACTAGACGTAGATTTCTTTCGGTTAAAACATTTCTTGCCGGTTCATCACCATTGGCTAGCAATGCCAGATAATGGGCCTCTTCCACCTCATTTAAGGGTTGGGGAAAAGTGTTGTTAGCAATATAGGAAACTAATGCAATTACACCGTTTACAACCGAAAGGACAGTGACCGTCCAAAGGCCCGGTAACATCCATGAATCCCCCCTAATAAATTGACTCAACAATATATGGTATGGGGGGCAGATTTATTTGGTGTTTGTCCCGGCCCTTGGTTTTCACAAGTTGACGGGGTATCCCAAATAAAGGTAAAATAAGCAGAGCATACGATTGCAAAAAATATGTAAAATGGGGGAAATCATGTTATCAAAGCTTTATCCCAAGCTATATGTACCCTCCTTGTTTGATATTGATATTCGTCATCTAAAAAAACAAGGTATCAAAGCTATCCTATTTGATATTGACAATACATTAATCCCCTGGGACAGCAAGGATCTAGACCCGAAAATTGAAAAATGGTTTCGCAGCTTGATTGATCAGGGATTTAAGGTTTGTTTTGTATCCAATAATAATGAAAAAAGAGTGAATGCCCTTACAGGCTCCTTAAAGGTACCAGGAGTACATAAAGCAGCAAAACCGCGCCGTAAAGGGTTAAGGCGGGCACTGGATTTGCTGGGAGCCAGTATACAAGAAACTGCCTTGGTGGGGGATCAAGTTTTTACCGATGTTTTAGCAGGTAACCGCCTGGGCTTATATACCATTTTGGTGGCTCCTTTGTCTGGTAAAGAATTTATTGGAACCAGGGTCAATCGAAAACTGGAGAAGCTAGTTTTGGGACGTATTAAAACAGGGCGAGACTAAATACTGCTTGGTCAGAGGCCAAGCTTTTCTCACATCTAGGAGGGGGATTTATGGAAGCTCCTAAAATTAATGGCAGCACCCGTGTATGTGGCTTATTTGGTTATCCGGTGGAGCACTCCTTTTCCCCGGCTATGCATAATGAAGCCTTTGGTCACTTAGGTTTAAACTGGGTTTACCTACCTTTTTTAGTTCATACAGATCATATAAAGCAGGCGGTGGACAGTATTGTCTCTTTGAATATTGTTGGTGTCAATGTAACTGTTCCCCATAAACAAAGTGTGTTACCCTTCTTGGATGAGCTGGAACCAGCTGCAAAGCTGATCGGTGCTGTTAATACCATTGTCAACCATCATGGCAAATTGATTGGCTACAATACGGATGGAAGGGGCTTTGTACAGTCTCTGGCCAGTGAAGCCAATTTTCAACCCCGGGGTAAAAGAGCAATATTAATTGGTGTCGGAGGAGCTGCCCGGGCTGTGGCGATACAATTGGCACTTGCAGGTGTCAAGGCACTGGATATAACCAACCGCAGCCAGGAGAAAGCGGCAGCATTGGCTTGTCAGATTAACCAGGCTGCTGCCACCACTGTCAATACCATCCCCTGGGAAAGCAATGAATTGGAGCAAAGTGTAGCAACGGCGGATTTGGTGATACAGGCAACCTCCCTTGGCATGGCACCTCAGGTTGATCAGGTTCCGCCATTTCCTTTTCAGGCCTTAACACCTCAACACCTGGTGTGTGATTTGATCTATAATCCGGATCAAACAAGATTCCTTAGAGAAGCTGCTGCCCAGGGCAGTAGAACGATGAACGGTTTAGGGATGTTACTTTACCAGGGAGTTTTGGCCTTTCAATTATGGACAGGTTTAAAGGCTCCCGTTGAGATCATGAGGCAGGGGTTACAGCAGCAGCTTGCCAAGATAGGAGGGTGATTTAGGTTGCGCTTTCTGACAGTTGGCGAATCCTACGGGCTGTTTTTGGCAGTCCTCGTGAAGGGGAATGGTGAAAGACTTAACCACTGGAGACAGTGGATTAGGCAGGTGTAAATTATGAAGAATATTGTGTTAGTGGGTTTTATGGGTTCTGGAAAAAGTTCAACTGGTCGACGCCTGGCCCGTAAGCTTGGCTATGATTTTATAGATACGGACTACGCCATAGAGGAAGTTACTGGACTTACAGTGGAACAAATCTTTGTTAAACATGGTGTGAAACGCTTTCGGGGCGAGGAAGCATTATTGGTAAGTAAATTAACAAACAGAGAAAACCTGGTTATAGCCACTGGCGGCGGTCTGGTACTTAATCCGCAAAATATTGAAAAGCTTAAAATCAATGGTATTTTTATTTGCCTGCAGGCTTCTCCTGAAACGATCTGCAAAAGAGTGAGAAATAAAAGAACACGCCCTTTGTTGGCCCGGGGAAATTTAAGAGAAAAGGTCATGAAGCTGCTGGAGGAACGGCAAAATGCCTATCAAATGGCGGATTATACAGTTAATACGGATAATTTAGATCCCGAGGCCATTGTTGACATAATATACCAATACCTTTTGGAAAGAGGTGCCATTGGTGAGAACCATTGATTGGTGATATTTTAGTTGAAAAGGGTGTCATTAACTCACAGCAACTTCGGGAAGCCTTAAATTGCCAGGGGCAAGCATCTGATTCTGTTATCAATCTACAGGAGATTGATCAAAGTCTCTTAAAGATGTTCCAAGAACATGTCCTGCGCAGATATAAAATATTTCCCCTTGAGAAAAAAGACTGCAAATTAACAGTGGCCATGGCGGAACCGGCCAATGTCATTGCCATCGATGATTTAAAAGTAATATCCAATTGTGAGATTGTTCCAGTGAAGGCCCAGGAGCATCTTATTGAGTTAGCCATTGACCACTTCTTTGATCGTTATAAGAAGGAACTTTTGCTTAGGGAAATAAAGCCAGTTTGGCTTCAGGAAGAAAATAAAGAAATCCCCATTATACAGTTAGTTTACCAAATTATAAACCGGGCCATTGATCAAGGGGCCAGTGACATTCACATAGAACCCTTGGAAATGAGGGTAAGGGTGAGGTACCGCATTGACGGCATATTAATGACGGCTATGGAATTAGCTTCGGAAGTTGAAAGGTCCGTGGTTTCCAGAATTAAGATCATGTCACAGTTGGATATTGCGGAAAAGCGATTGCCCCAGGATGGCCGTATTCAATATGAGAAAGAAAACTGGCAGTACGATTTAAGGGTTTCTACCATGCCCACTGTCTACGGAGAAAAGGTCGTAATTCGAATTTTAAATTCAGATAGCCTAAAAAGATTTAATATTGACCAACTTAGTTTTTCCCCCCATAACCTAGGACGCTTTCGCCAATGTCTAAGGGCTTCTAGTGGCATGGTGTTAATTACTGGGCCAACTGGCTGCGGTAAAACAACAACCCTCTATGCCGTATTAAATGAACTAAATAATGAAGGAAGTAATTTTAGCACCATCGAAGACCCGATTGAATACCGCTTAGAGGGTGTCAATCAAACCCAGGTCAATGTAAAGGCTGGGATGACCTTTGCTTTGGGGTTAAGGGCCCTTTTGCGACAGGATCCAGATATTATTATGGTGGGAGAGATAAGGGATCGGGAGACCGCTGAAATTGCCAGCAATGCATCCGATACGGGGCATTTGGTGCTATCGACCTTACATACCAATGATGCCTTAAGTGCCCTAGACCGGCTGATCCACATGGGTTTGCCATCCTTTCAGGTAGCCTCCTCTGTTCTGGGGGTGGTATCCCAACGCTTGGTTCGTAAACTTTGTCCCTTTTGCCGGGAGGAATACCTGCCAGAAATTAATTCCCCGGAGTATCTTTTCCTCAGGGGCACTCCCTGGCAAGGCAGCTTATTTTACAAACCAGCGGGTTGTGTACACTGCAACCACATTGGCTATCGGGGTCGCATGGCGATTCACGAGGTGCTTCGGGTAGATAATACCCTTCGAACCTTGTTAGTGGAAAGATCTCCCCTTGATACCATGAGAAAGGCAGCCGCTCAAGGAGGGATGACTACCCTGAAAATTGATGGCCTGGAAAAGGCCCTGCAGGGTTTAACCAGTATCCAAGAGATTATACGGGTGGCTTATTCTGAGGATCGTTAAGCAGTTAAAGAACAATCCAAGGCACCAAAAGAAGATGAGAAACTTTGAAGAAGTTCGAAAACGTGTGACCAGAGGTCAGCCGTTGTGATCCTGAGCGGTGGCGAAGGATTTTAACGACACTAGGTGCCTGGCAGCGTCGAATGAAGAAAAAATTAAAAATAAATTCCTGCCCAGGCAGGAATTTATTGCTTTTTGTTGAAATGCAGGTTAATTTGTAAATATTTTTCAATTTTTTAAAATTCTGTAGGTGATTCTTTTGCCTTTGTTTTTTAAGTTTATGGCCAAGGATTACACGGGAAATCTTGTTCAAGGTGAGATCAAAGCTGCCCATAAATATGCAGCGATCAAACTTTTGAGAAGTAAAAGGCTTTTTGTTACGGAGATAAGGCAAATTGTCCATGCAGATACCCCCTTGGGTGAAATTCCAATATTTCCAGGGTGGGTAGGTATCAAGGAGTTAGCCCTATTTTCTCGGCAATTTGCTACCTTGCACAGCTCCGGCTTACCGATTACCCAAAGTATTGATATATTAATAAAACAGACAGGGCAAAGGGCTTTAAAAAGCTGCCTAAAGGATATTGCCGAAAGCCTGCAGGCTGGTAATTCCCTGGGGCAAGCCCTGGCAAAACACAAGCCGTTTTTCCCAGCCTTTTTTATCAGCATGATCGAAGCTGGTGAAATGAGTGGTTCTCTGGATCAGGTACTCCACCGCCTGGCTGGTTATTTTGAAAGTTCTCATGAATTAATGGCTAAGTTTAAAACGGCCATTGCCTATCCCCTGTTTGTCATGGCGATGTCCATGTTTACCATTGGCTGTATTTTCATATTTGTCCTTCCTACCTTTGCACAAATTATCATCGATTTACAAGCTCCGGTTACCATGCCCACCGTTATTATTCTTCAACTTAGTGAATGGCTGCAAAAAAGTTGGTATTTATTAATATTGCTGCCGCTTATGTTAGGGGCGCTTTATAAAAAAATTAGCCACAGTTCTCGGTACAAAGTGGCATTTGATCACTTCATCTTGCACATTCCCGTTTACGGCACCATTATCAAACAGATCCATATTGTTCGGATATGCAGAACCCTGGCTATCCTTTTGGAAAGCGGCATTACCCTGATGACGGGTTTAGAAATGATCCAGTCGCAAACCCAAAATACAGCTTATAAGGAGGTCATCTCCCAGACGATCGAAAGTCTGAAAGCAGGAAATGGCTTATCCCTACCCTTAAAGGGTAGCCCCTACTTCCCGCCCATGGTCAGCAATATGATAGGGGTTGGGGAAGAGACGGGTAAATTAGACGCTGCATTAAAAAGGATTACAGACTTTTATGAAAGGGAAGTTTACCGATCCATGACCCGCCTGACCACATTAATGGAGCCTATCTTAATCTGTCTGGTGGGAGGGATTGTCGGCCTGATCATGATCGCTATGCTAATGCCTATTTTTAGCATCATGGACTCAATCCAGTAGTTTATATAGATAAAGGGGGTTCCGTTTTGAAAGAATTAAAAAACAAGCGGGGTTTTACGATGATTGAGGTATTGGTGGTGGTAACCATGATTGGCATCCTGGCAACTATATTTGTCCCTAAAATAACGAATCAACTGGATAAACCCAGGAAAACCCGGGCGATAATTGAGATTAAAACGATGAAAAATGCACTGGATATTTATTATGCGGAAAATAACAGCTATCCAACCGATGCAAAGGGTATTGCGGAGGTTATGGAAGAACATGGCGTACTTGGCGGGAAGTTTGGCACAGACAAAGCTTTAGACCCCTGGGGCAAGGCCTATTATCTTTCAATAGAAAGTCAAAAATATACCATTTGGTCCCAAGGGCCAAAGGAAAATGAATTAGCAGACAATATTCTTGCCAAACACGACGATACCGAGATTTATGGTAATGAAGAAGAGGAAGCAATGCCAACAGACCATGTTTATGCCAGCAACAAGAAGGCCCCGTCGGAACCCTAAACAAGTTATGCAGAATTTCGCTTTAATAAAAAAGATGGGTAATTTTGGCGCAAAGGCTTTCACCCTAGTAGAAGTAATTATTTCCCTTCTCTTTATTGCTATAATCTTAGCCATAGCATTTCCAAAGCTCAACAACATCTTAGCCCACTACCAAACCATTACCACCGTGCGTAATCTTGTCTCCGATATTCAATATACCCAACAACTAGCCACTAAAAGTGAGGATGCCTATGCTTCCTATGAAATTGAATTTAAGCCATTCCAAGAACAATACCTGATCAAACATGGCAACCAAATATTAAGCACCGTGAACTTTCCGCCAGAGGTGGATTTAGTGGATACAAACCTGAGTCAACAGGGTATGAGAGAATATTTAACCTTTACGATTCAGGGGAACCCCCAAAGGGCAGGCACCATAACCATCCAAAACCGAAAATCAGGGAAAGGTTATTTCATACATATCACAGTGTTAACAGGCAGGGTTAGAGTAGCCACTACCTAGGGGGGAAGGCCATGGCAGGTCAAAGGGGGATTAATCAAATCAAAGGCTTTTCGTTAATAGAAGTACTGGTTGCGATGTCCATTTTAATGCTGGTTTTATTGCCCGTGTATACAACCATATTTCAAACAAACCGCGCTAATATAGAAAACCAAGGGAAATTAACGGCCCTGCATCTAGCTAAGGCCAAAATAGAAGAAATAAAGGCTTTGGGTTGGCTGGAATTTAAGGCCTTGTACCTAGCGGATCCTGCTTATCCAACGGAAATAGAGCCGCTGCCCTTTGGTCCTGAGTATATGGTCGATCCCCAGCGGGATTTTACCTATCGAGTGAAAGTATGGCCAGGGGAAACAAATCTAAGCTATACCATAGAAGCAACGGTGTATTATAAGGAAGCAGGAAAAGAAAAATGGCAGACCCTTTACACCGAAAAATGCCGCCGATGATGCTAAGAAAGATTCTAAACCACAGAGGATTTAGTCTTATCGAAGTAATGATTGCCATGGTTATCTTGGTGTTGGTTGTCAATGCTGCCTACGGACTGCTGTTAAGCAGCCTGTCCTCCTACCATCGCCTGAGCCGTGACAGTGATGACTTGGCCCAAATGAGAATTGCCATGAACCGCTTGGAAAGGGAACTAAGGGAAGCCCGCTGGCTAACCACCAACACCAGTCCTACCGTACTAAAGTTTCGTCTGCCCAACCACATGACCGATGCCAACACACGAATACCGATCACCTATGCCAGGGATAAGATGATCTCCTATTATGTTAACAACGGTGAACTGCTTCGCCGTATCTATGACATTCCTGCCAGTGGCTTTGATGGTGCAACACCCAACCGGGGCGATCCACCGGGCCGCTTGAATGAAGGGGTTAATATCATTGCCCGCAATATCCAGTCCCTGGAACTGACCTATTTTCCCATAGAAACACCAGACCATTCTTATAAAACAACCGTAAGAATTACCCTTAGGGGTCAAGCCTCCGGGGCCAAACCCATTATATTAACCTCAACGATCCAACTAAGGTCTCAGAAGGGATGGTGAAACCATCTGAGAACCAAATTATTCAATTCAAGGGGCCAGGCACTCATCTTTGTCAGTATGCTGCTACTGCTGTTAAGTATTGTCTGTGCCGCAGCACTTAAACTGATGCAGAACGAAAAACTTACCCTGAGGGGTTCAGAGGAAGAATTACAGGCCTACTATCGGGCAGAGGCAGCCATGGAAAAGGTATTTTCCATTGTTAAAGATAACGCCGTGGTTATAGAACGATTTACCCTCAACAAAGCCTACGGCAGGTACGAGTTGGAAAGTTTACAAAAAACACTGTCTGGTAAGGATGCGGCCAGCATTGCTTCTTTAAGAACGATCCCCAACCTGAATATTACCAAAACCTCTGCCAGCAGCAATGTCTGCCAGCTTAGGGTTGAAGTATCAGCAGAATATTACGATGCTAAAAAATCCTTGGTAGCAAATATTAAAGTAGGTTTACCTTTGAATCGTTTCCAGGGAATTTTTGTCCAAGCCTCTCCTGACATCCAAAATAACGCCAGCCTGCAAACCCCTCTCTATATCCTAAATGATGTTCAATGTCAACCAGTGGGCACCTTTGGCCAAAACATTTATATCAAAGGCAATTGTCTTCTTCAGCCAGGTACTGATTTAACAACGGACACATTAAAAATTTTGGGTAACGTAACCCTGGCCAGCGGTGCTCAAATGAAGGGAGAATTACTGGCCAAAGGAGATCTTTTAATAAATGGAGATATTTTGGGCGGACCGGTCAGAAGCGAGGGTCATGTTATCGTGGAGGAGGGTCATGTTGGTAGCCCCCTTGTTTTGGAGGATGGCAATATAGCCTGGGATGGGGATATTTATGCCGGCAAAACCATCTCTCCGGAAACCTCCTCACAGTTTGGTCAGGCCTATGCCAATCAGCCACAGATCATAAACCACAGCTTTTTGGAATATCCAAACATGGATCTAAATTGGTATGACAAGAATTGTGATTCCTTTTATGCTGGGGATCAAGTCCTGCGGGCAGAGGACTTAACCGAAGGGATTCATTATATTCAGGGGAATGTTACCCTTACGGGACTTTATCAGGGAAATATAACCCTTATTTCCTCTGGTATGGTTACCATTGCCGCTGGCGCAAGCCTGCGAGCAGCAAATGCAGCAAAGGACTCCCTTTTCATCCTGGCCAAGGAGAAGGTTCTCGTGGAAAGTCAAGCTCAGGTTGATGCCTTGGTCTATACTGCTGGGACCATGCAGTTGGCTAACCAGGCGAGGTTGGCTGGGGCTGTTATTTGTCAAGAGTTTATTTGTCATGGTGCAGCAGTCGTTAGCCAACCGATCCTGAACAATATTCACCCTACCTGGACCACTACAGAAATTGAAATCCTTTCCTGGCAAGAAAAATACCCGGTATTTCCCATGAATTAGAGGTATGAGGAGTATATAAAGTGAAGATATTTTTCCGGCATCTTTTTAAACAAAGGCCCTGCCTAAGGGCAGTGGATATCGGAACCTATGAAATAAAGCTCATTGAGCTAAGAATGAGTAGAGGTGTTCCCCGGATTCATAAATATGCCAGTATAGCAACGCCTCCCCCCAGAGAAGGTACGTTAGCTGAGGAGGCAATAGCCCAGGTCCTTGCCAGCTTAACCGAATTGGCAGGTGTTAAAGGCAAGGAGGTAATCACAGCCATATCGGGTGCCAGGGTGATTACCAGGCAAATTAAAATACCATTTATGGAGGAGCGGGATTTAGAGGATACTGTAAAGTCCGAGGCTGCGCGGCATATTCCTTTGCCGGTGGAAGACCTGACTCTGCGTTATGTAAAGCTAGGCCAGGAAAAGGAGGAAGGTACGGACCAACTTAACATCATGTTGATTGCTGTTCCCACGGCCCTGGTGGAACAATATTACCACATCTTTTTCATGGCAGGCTTGACCCCTAAGGCCATTGATTTGCAAGCCTTTGGACTTTGGCGGTTATTTGGCAGACCTGCCAGTCCCAGCATACTGGCAATTTTTGATATTGGTATAACCTATTCTCAGGTTTTAGTGCTGCAAGCGGGGGAGATAAAATTTCTCAGGGGCATTACCCTTGGCAGCAATGCCGGCATTCATAATCTGGCATTGGAACTAAAAAGATCCTTAGACTACTATTGCGGACAAAGGGCGGAAGAAACAATCGAAAGGGTCATTCTAACCGGCGGCGGTTCTAAGATAAAGGGTGTGGAATCATATCTAAGCAATAGCTGTGGGATACCCATTAAGGTGGAGATACCCACCTGTTGGCAGGTCTATGGTAAAAAAGCGGCCCAAGATTTACCCTATGATCCTTCCTACGCAGTTCCCTTGGGTCTGGCCCTAAGGGAGGTAGACGTGTGAAGTATCAGGTAAATCTCTTGCCTCCCTATCTGGAACCACAACAACCAACAAATTATGGCAAAAAGCTGTTTTTAACCACTTTAGCCGGCCTCTTACTTTTATTGCTTTTCATTGCTTATGGAATTTTTTATACCAAGCTCACCCTACTGCAAAGACAAGTGGATCGGGAAACAGTGGCGTTGTCTGAGCTTCAGGAAAAAACGAAGTCCCTGCAAAATTTAATAGCCAGTAACAAAATGAAAGAAGAACAATTCCTAGCCCTTTCCCAACTAGCTCAAAATCCTTTGTGCTGGTATGAACTGCTGCGTGAGATACCTCTGGCGTTGCCAATGGATACTTGGCTTACGGGCATTGAGATAAAGAAGGTAGAGAATATTTCCAGTGAAGGAGGATTTGTCTCAGCTATTCTGGGCAACCAGGGCAAAACCACAGCCCAGGAGATTCCCCCAAAAGAGTCAAAGAAAACGGTCATCAACACCCCTCCGTCCCCGCCGGTGCCCAATATACTGTATATTTATGGTGCCTGTTGGGTTATGGGCTCTGTGGGTGTGCTGGTGGATAACCTGAGCCAACTACCCCACTTCCAAAATGTCAAATTGGTGGAGGCAAAATATGATCGGCAAAGGGGAATGATAAAATTTGAACTGGTGGCCCAAATTAAAACCGCTCAGTCCTAGGGAGAGGATATGGCTCCTAAGCCTCCTTAGTTTACTGCTGTGCCTGGGTTTTTATAGGCTGGTATTGGAAAAACAAATAAATCAATATTTCGATCTGGAAACCAGGCTGCAAGGTACTCAGCAAGAGTTAGCCAAGGCCAGCAAGGTTTTAGCAGAGGAGAAAAAGCAAAGGGAATTGGCTGTGGCAGTGGATAATAAACTTAAGCCAATGATTTCTTTGGTTGATACCCGTCTACACAAAGGGGACGCTCTGGCCTACTTAAATTGGCAGGCCGATCAAAATCACACCCACCTGCAAGATCTCAAACCTTTGCAGGTAGTGGATAAAAAGCATTATTTAGAAATGCCCTTTACCCTAAAGGTTCAGGGCACCTACCAGGATGTTGTTAACTATATTAAGGTGCTAGAAAGCTTACCTAATATTTCGGAAATACGCAGAGCAGAATTCCGTCCCCTGGATAAAGAAGTCCGTGCTTTGGCAGGAGAGGCCATCATTACAGCAGAGCTAGACCTGGTTGTTTTTTCTGTTAAAGAAGGAACCAGAATCCTAGATGCAGGTAAAGAACTTTCCGAACGCTGGCAGGTCGGCCGGGATAATGCCTTTCAAGGTGTGGAACCTCTTTCGCCGCTGGAGGGTATGACCATACCCAATGGAGAGCCTTCCCTGGAGGAACTAATTGGCAATTAGTGAAATATAATATAAAATGTACACATAGATTCAATTTAATAGGTAGAAACTAGAAAGAAGTATAGGGATTACAGGAGGGACCCAGTTTGGTTGATAAAAACGGTTTAAAAGAGGTCTTAGGTGTTGCCCTGTCCAATGGCGGCGACTTTGCTGATGTTTTTATAGAAGAGAAACAAAGCATTGGTATCGGCATGGAGGCTGGCAAAATCGAGCGGGTTTATTCTGGCTTGGATGCCGGAGCGGGTATTCGGGTGTTATCCGGGGAGGTTACAGCCTATGCCTATACCAATGACCTGACGAAGGATGGTCTACTGGAGGCGGCCAAAATAGTCAGTCATGCCGCCAAGGGAAGCAAAAAAGACCTTAACCTGGACTTAACTTCAATTAAGCCCCTGGTTAATTTTGAAATTAAAACCCGGCCGGAAAGTGTGCCCACCACCACCAAAGTGGATTTAGTGAAAAGGGTGGAAAGGGCCGCCAGGGCTGTGGATAAGGATAAGATTAAGCAGGTTATCGTTGGCTACGGCGATACCGTACAAAAGGTAACCATTGCCAACACCGAGGGGACCTTTGTGGAGGATGAAAGAATCCGTACCAGGCTAGTTGTCAATGTGGTTGCTTCAGAGAATAATGTCATCCAGACAGGCTATGATGCCATCGGCAGTCATGCTGGTTTTGAATTGTTTGAGCAGTATAACCCCGAGGAATTTGCCCAGATTGCCGCCCAGCGTGCAGTGAATATGCTTGAGGCAGTACCGGCACCCTCCGGTAAAATGCCTGTGGTAATGGCCGGGGAAGCTGGCGGCACCATGGTTCACGAAGCCTGTGGTCACGGCCTGGAAGCAGATTTGGAGCAAAGGGAACTGTCTGTTTACACCAACAAAAAAGGCCAACAGGTGGCCAATGAATTGGTTACAGTGGTGGATGATGCCACCATAACCAACCGTTACGGTTCCTACCGCTTTGATGATGAAGGGGTGCCCTCCCAGAAAGTTACACTGATTGAAAAGGGCATCCTGACCGATTACCTTTACGATCACCTGACAGCCGCCAAAGAAGGCCGGGAATCCAACGGCCATGGCCGCCGGGAATCCTATCAACACAAACCCATTCCCCGCATGGGCAATACCTACATTGCCCCGGGCAAAGAGGACCCGGAAAAAATTATCAAAGATTACAAAAGCGGTCTGCTGGTCAAAAAAATGGGCGGTGGTCAGGTCAATACCACCACCGGGGATTTTGTCTTTGATGTGGCAGAGGGTTATTTAATTAAAGATGGAGAAATCGGCCAAATGGTGCGGGGAGCAACCCTCACTGGCAACGGCCCGGAAGTTCTGCGCATGGTAGAAAGGGTTGGTTCCGATCTGGGCTTCACCATTGGCACCTGCGGCAAAGACGGCCAAGGGGCCCCTGTATCTGACGCCCAACCAACCATGGCCATTAAGGAACTGGTGGTAGGCGGCACAGCCCACAGTGATGAGGATAATAAACTTAGCCGCAAACTGGATGAAGGCTTTGGGAAGATCAGAAGAATATAGAATCGTTAAGGACGGCTCAGGCCGTCCTTAAAAGTTTACGTATCATGGTGTTATGATTTCAAATATTTTAGTTAATTCAAGCTGAAGGCCAGGAAAAAGAGTGGAAGTTAAAAGGGTTTCCTCACTAAAGACGCCAGCTTTTTGTAAATCACTGTCACCCTGAGTAAAGGTTTCAATGAGTCGGTTATCAGGGTCAACAATCCAATATTCTCTAACACCATGGGCAAAATAAAGCCTTCTTTTATCGAAGCGGTCACGCTTAATGGTTGAGGGGGAGAGTACCTCTACGACTAAATCAGGTGCACCTTGAATATTTAGTTTTTTAATAATAGAAAGCCGTTCTTTCGTAATATAGAGGATATCCGGTTGAAGTATATTGTGATTGTCAAATACCACATCTGTGGGAGCAGTAAAAACTTCCCCAATGCCATTTTCATAGACAAAACTATTTAAAATAGTGTACAGTCGTCCTACCACCCTTTGATGATTCACACTTGGCGAAGGTACCACAAATAACTCCCCTTCCAAAAGTTCATACTGTTCTTGACCATTTAATCCCATGTAATCTTCATAGGTATACAGCTTCTGGCTGACCTTCCTCATCTCGTTCACCTGCCTTAAAATTTAAGACCTAATATGCTTTGCAATATTTTAACACACCAATTCTATTTTACAAATAATTGGAAAAGCATCAACTAGCTAATTTTTTTATTTATAAGCATTCTAAAAAGGATATTGTTGACAAAAAGAGAATAATTATAAAACACATTAGATCTTTGTAGTATATTAAATAATAGGGGCATACTTCGCGAAAGTGAAGGACGCAAAGCTTCGGGCCTAAAGACCCAGTCCATGGCAGCCGGGTTGCCTTAGGATATTTAACGAAACCTAAGTTTTATTACTGGTGGTTTCGTTTTTTGCGTTAATAAAAAGGAAACAGGAGAGGTCTATGAAGTTTACGCGGGGTTTTTTAGGAACATGGTTAGTTAATGAGGGTATTATCACACAGAAACAGTTGGAGGATGCCCTGGAGTATCAAAGGCAAAACCCAGAACAGACCGGAGTGTTAGGTAAGGCCTTAGTACATCTAGGTTATTGCTCCGAGGATGATATAGCAAGGATTATCGCCAAGCAGGCAGGGGTTCCCTTTGTCTCTTTGGAGAAATACAACATCGACCCGGCAGCGATTACGACCGTTTCAGTTGATGCGATGAAACGCTACCGAGCATTTCCCATTGGCTTTAATAATGGCAAACTGTTGGTGGCCATGCAAAAACCCACGGATATTGTTGCCATTGATAATATACGTTCCTTAACAGGCCTAGAGGTTATGCCCGTGTTTTCTCCGGATAGTGAACTGGACGTGGCCATTGAAAAATACAGCCGGGAAGCCCTGGGATTTAATAAGGTAGAAGAAGAAACACCACAGGTTGAAGAACTTACAGAAAACATAGATGACGACCAAAAACCAGCTGTGCAGTTGGCTAACCTGATTTTATCCCAGGCCGTGGCCGCTAAGGCCAGTGATGTCCATATTGAGAGATATGAAAAACGTATGAGGGTGCGATTTAGAATTGATGGTGTATTGCATGATATCATGGAACCGCCGGTAAAGATGCATGCCACCCTGGTATCCCGCCTTAAAGTAATGGCCAATCTGGATATAGCCGATCGCAGGGTACCCCAGGACGGACGGATGTCCCTTAGAATTGAAGGAAGACCCATTGATATTCGTATGGCTACCTTACCAACTGGTTATGGTGAAAGGTTAACCATGCGCCTGTTGGATGGTTCAGCTAGGGTGATTAGTCTGGAAGAACTTGGTGTAGCAACAAAAATACTTGAAAAATACCGTGATCTTCTAAAATTGCCCTATGGTTTCATTTTAGTAACAGGCCCCACCGGCAGCGGCAAAAGCACCACCCTATATGCCAGTCTCAACTCCCTTGATCGGGTTAGTAAAAATGTCATTACCATTGAAGATCCTGTGGAATATCGAATGGAGGGGGTTAATCAAATTCAAATTAATCCCCAGGCAGGGCTTACCTTTGCCTCGGGTCTTCGCTCTATCCTGAGAAATGACCCGGATATTATTATGGTGGGTGAGATTCGCGATCATGAAACTGCCAAAATTGCCATTGAATCAGCCATGACTGGCCATATGGTTCTGGCCACCTTACATACCAATGATGCCCCCGGTGCCATCACCCGATTAACTGAAATGGGCGTTGAACCTTTTCTGATTGCTTCATCCCTCGTATGTGTTTTAGCCCAGCGTTTGGCCAGGGTGCTTTGTCCCCATTGTAAAGAAAAGATTCAGTTACCCAGGGAAGATTTGGCCAAGATTCCTGATTTCCCCTTTGAGGCTGGCGAAGATCGGGTTACCTTATATAAGCCAAAGGGCTGTATGAGGTGCAGCAACACTGGCTTCCGTGGCAGGGTAGGTATCTACGAACTATTATTTGTTACCGAGAAAATTCAACGCCTGGCCCTGGCCAAGGCCTCAGCCAAAGAAATAACCAAGGCTGCTCTGGCAGAGGGTATGGTTGTTTTGAGACAAGATGGTTTGTTAAAGGTAAAACAAGGTATTACTTCTTTGGAAGAAGTATTAAGGGTGGTCGTATAGATGGAAAACAGAAAAGTACCGGATATTAATGAAATATTAATACGTACCGTAGGGATGAATGGTTCGGACCTGCACTTAAACGTGGGAACCCAGCCGGCAGTTCGTGTTTACGGTGAACTGGTACGGATGGAAGATGTACCCAAACTGATGCCAAAGGATATCGAAAATATTATTTACCCTATTCTCCAACCCCATCACCGGGAACAATTGGGGAAGGACTGGGAATTGGATTTTTCTTACTCTATTCCGGGCATTAGCCGTTTCCGTGGCAATATCATGTGGCAAAGAGGAACCCTGGCTGTTAACTTCCGGGTGGTAGCCATTAATATCCCCAAGCTTGATGATTTAGGTTTGCCGCCAACGGTTAAGGAATTCTCCCGGCTGCCCAGGGGGCTAGTGCTGGTAACCGGGCCCACTGGCAGTGGTAAATCCACTACCCTGGCCTCAATTATTGATTTAATCAACGAGGAAAGAAGCTTAAATATTGTAACCATCGAAAATCCCATTGAATTTTTGCATAGTCATAAAAAATCCATTGTTAAGCAGCGGGAGGTGGGCATTGATACCCATTCCTTTGGTAATGCCCTAAGACATGTGCTGCGCCATGATCCGGATGTTATTTTAGTGGGAGAAATGCGTGATCTGGAAAGTATCTCCATTGCCCTTACCGCTGCAGAAACAGGACACCTGGTATTTTCAACCCTGCATACCCAAACAGCCACCCTGGCTGTAAATCGTATTGTCGATGTGTTTTCTGACAGCATGCGCAGCCAAATCAGACAGCAGTTGGCAGATTCCTTGCAGGCGGTCGTTGCCCAGCAACTAATGCCTAGGACAGACGGTAAAGGAAGAACCATCGCAGTGGAACTTTTACTGACCAACCCCGCCGTCAGAAATTTAATTCGCGAAGGGAAGGAACACCAACTTTACACGGTCATGCAAACCTCTCGCAACAGCGGTATGCAGACCATGGATCAAGCCCTGGCCAACCTTTGCCTAACAGGAAAAATTAGCCGCAATATGGCCCTCGAACGCTGTGTTGACAAAATCGAACTAGAACGTGCCCTAAACAGAGGGTTTTAGATTGTTGGCAGAAAGCAGAAAACCTAGGTGCCAGGCCTTTGCAGCAGAAAAAACCTTCAAATCAAGCTAACCATACAAGCGGGCAAGGGCCTGGCACCGTCGAACAAAGTTTCCAACCAAAAACAAAGCAGGTGGAAAAATGCCTTTATATTCCTACGAAGCAATGGATAAACTTGGCAACCTAATTGAAGGAAAATTAGAGGCAGAGGACCAATGGTCTGTGGCTTCCCGTCTCAATAAGATGGGTTACACACCCTTGGAAGTGGAAGAACTAAGGGAGTCAGCTCTGAAAACCTCCTTTGGCAGGCGTAAAGTTAAAATCGGTGAACTAGCCTTTTTCAGCCGCCAACTGTCAGCCATGCTTTCGGCAGGCATTCCTTTAACCCGTTGCCTTTATACCCTCAGCGAGCAAAGCAGCAACCCTTTGCTGGCCAATTGTGCCGGTGAAGTGGCTGCTAAGGTGGAGAGCGGTATTAGTTTTTCCGAGGCCTTAAGTTCACATAAAAATATTTTTTCCGACATGTACATTGAAATGGTCAAAGCCGGGGAACTGAGTGGGTCCCTAAACGAGATTTTAACCAGGCTATCCCTCCAACTGGAGAAGGATAAGCTGCTCAAAGATAGTTTAAAGGCTGCTACTTTTTACCCTTCTGTGGTTCTAACCTTCGCAGCTCTAGTAATTATTGCCATGATGTTTTTTGTGGTGCCAATTTTTATTGGTATGTTCCCCCCGGGTATGGAATTACCCCTGCCCACTAAAATTGTGGTGGCATTCAGTGATTCCCTGCGGAGCTACTGGTATCTTCATGCCTTGGGTTTTGTCCTGACCATTCTGGGAATTAAAATCTATTTGGGCAGTGAATTAGGCCGTAAAACCTGGGATGAAATTAAATTTCGACTGCCCATTTTCGGAGAACTTTTTAAAAAGGCCACCATTGCCCGCTTCTGTCGCATGTTGGCGACACTGCTTGGTGGCGGTATCCCGGTTTTGCAGGCCCTGGAATCCGCCGGGCCATCCTCCGGCAGCAGGCAGGTAACAGAGGCCATCCGCTTGACAGGCACCCGAATTCAAGAAGGGCAGAGCATTGCCACACCATTGAAGGAAAGCAAATTCTTTCCCCCCATGGTCATAAATATGATTGCAGTGGGTGAGGAAACGGGTCAACTGTCTGCCCTGCTGGGCAGAGTGGCTGATTTCTACGAAGAAGAAGTGGCCACCATGACCAAAGGCCTCTCCTCCATCCTGGAACCACTATTATTGATTATAGTGGGCATTACCATCGGAGCCATCGTCATAGCCATTTATCTGCCAATATTTAGCGTGGTAACTTCTGTGGGCTAATCGACGTCTATTAATTAAGCCGTGAGCTGAATATGCCTCAGGCTCATGGCCTAGATGGCTTCCGAAAAAACACCAAAAAAGCTGAAGGCTGATGACAAAAAGAGAGGTCATCCTATGAGATTTTTCAAACCCGCCAATGCAGTTGGCTTAGAAATAGACACCGGAACCATTAGGGTCGTGGAGTTAAAGGGAACCCTGCGCTCCGCAGCACTGGTTACAGCCGGGCAAATTGATCTACCAGACCAGGCTGTGGTAGATGGCATTGTCGTTGATGTACAAACAGTGGCCCAGGCCATCAAGGATTTATGGGAAAGGCTTAATATCAGCAGCCGTGAAGTGGTGTTGGGCATTACCAATCACGGTGTCTTTATGCGCTATACGAATTTCCCCAAACTACCAGACAAAAAACTGACTCAGGCGCTGCGCTTCCATGCCGGGGAATATTTTCCCATTGATAATACCCAACTGGTTTTTGACTATGCCCTTCTTGGTGAAGATATAGGAGGAAAAAACGCCCAGTTAAAAGTACTAATGGTCGGTGTGAGGAAAGATTTGTTGGATACCAGCCTAAGAACCCTGGAGGCTGCCAATTTGCAGCCCAAAGTGGTGGATGTTTCCTACCTTGCCTTACTAAGAACCCTGAACAAAGGACAGCTTTCAGATAGCGTGGTTCTGGTAGACCTGGCCAATGGTCTTACCTCCATTCAACTGATCAATAAAGGGATACCGCACTTTGCCAGAATAATCTCCCATTCCCTACAGACCTATGCCCACGAAGTTAACTTGTCTCTGGCAGACCAAGACCTAACGACCCGTGCCCTGGTGGCAGCAGCCAGGGATACTGATTCGGAAGGGTATAACGATAGCCTTGCTGAGGACTGGAGTACCACTCTGGCCAATGAAATTCGTTCCTCGGTTAGTTATTATTTGGCCCAGGCCGATGCTGGTTCAGTGGAAACGGTTATTCTCAGCGGCAGAGGGGCCCTAATTCCCGGACTCGGGGCACACTTGCAAGAGGAACTGGGGGTAACGGTAGAGGTGTTGGACCCTTTGGAAAATTTGCAGCAAACTCTGCTAAGTGATGGACTAGGATTTCCCGAGCTAGATGCGGCCTTCGCTTCTTGTCTAGGTCTGGCTCTTCGAGGATTGGGGGCATAGGTAGATGGACATTAGGATAAATTTACTACCCCCAGAAATAAAGTATCAGTTAGAGCAAAGAAAAAAGCAGCAAAAAATAATGATGCTAGCCGCAGTCATCTTCGTGCTGTTTATTTGTCTAGCGGTGGGGCTGCAAATAGCAAAGGAAAAAGTTAATAGGGATATTGCGAAGTTACAGCAACAAAAGATGCTTTTAGAACAACAAGTAGCCACTCTCAAACCCTATGCAGAACTTCAAGCCAAGAAAGAACAGGTGGACAACCGTGTTAAGAAAGCCATGGGCACCTCGCCTGACTACCCTTCACTGCTGGAGGGGATTGGCTTATATCTGCCGCCCAATATTTGGCTGGAGGATTTTTCAACCAACCTCAGTAAAAACAGTGGTAAGAATGAAACCAAGGATAATGAAATGTTAAATAAAGTGAATCAAGTGACAGAGGCTGTGGCGGGCAAGGTTCCAGAGAATGTAAATCAAGCAGCCAGCAAAGAAAAACAAGTGGTATCCTACGGGGAAGTGATGCTCCGGGGCTATGCCTTAAATAATTTTGCCGTGGCCAATTGGCTTAAGGAACTGGCAAAGTTCCCCCAGCTAACGGATATTCGCTTACAGTCCACAGCCGAGAGGGAAAACGCCGGGGATATATTCACCACCTTTGAAATCAGGGCTTCTTTAGCAGAGCCCAAAGATAAAAAGTCAGCCGGCCAAAGGGCGGGTGAGTAATTATGAAAAAAAAGGGACAAAAAAATTACCTTTCTATTTTTTTAGTAATGATAGCCGGTGTCCTCATGCTATTCTTTATCCATCATCAGCTAATGTCATTGACCGAGGCCCGACAGGAGGCCGCAGCCTTAGGGGAAAACCTGTCGCAAACGAATGTACAAATTCAGTCACTGGTAAAGCTTCAGAACCAAGCAGTTGATATGCAGGAACAAATAGATAAATTGGCACAGGTTATGCCTGAGGAACCATTGGAAGATTTGCTAATTGGTGATTTACAGATCAAAGCCAGCAGCCATGATCTGCAACTGGTGCAAGTTTCCTTTGACCAATATGCTAGCCAAAAAGATTACGTGGAAATGCCCTTTAATATGACCCTTGAGGGACAATATTTGGACTTAATTTACTTTTTAAAGGATCTTCAAAGGGGACCCAGGGCCGTTCAGGTTAGGGGAATAAACATCACCAAGGTTGACCCTGACTTACCCTTGATCAAAATTGCGATATCTGCCTGTACCTTTTACACCAATAATAAGTAATGTAACAACCTAAAACTTGGCTCATTGGCCGGGGGGAAATATATGCAGAAGAAAAGCCTGAAAGACATAGAAATCAATAAAGAATTTTTTCGGCAAATATGGAAGAAGCTGAATGAAACAAAGGTTGAGGACATTCTCCCCTACTTCAAGAAAAACAAAGGGGCTGCCCTGGGGGGAATTTTACTGCTGGTATTTCTGTGCGGTGGTATCTATCTGGTTAAGTACAATATGGACGTCCTAAAATCCGGCAAGACAGGACAAACCACAGCAGTTTCCCCACCGGCAACTGTCGATCCTAAACTGCCTGTGTCCACCTTCCTGCCCCAGGAAAAAAGAACCCTTGACCAGACCACAACCATAAAGGACCCCTTTGCCAGCAAAATGAAGTTAAAGGGCATCATGACCGGCGGCGGGGGAACCAATCTGGCCATCATTGAGCTGGGCAACACCTCCTATATTGCCAAACCCGGAACAGAAATAAGCCAGGGGTTATTTGTGGAGGAAATAAGGCCGGATTTAGTGCTGCTAAAGTCCAAGGAAGAAAGAATGTACCTGGAATTTGGCGGCAGAACCAAGACAGAGAAATTAAATACAGATAAGCAGAAATCCGAGGATCAGGAAAAGGAATCGGGACAGGAACCAGAACGGGACACCAAGATTGAACCACAGCAATAGTAATATTCTCATCAATACCAGGTGTCAACCCAGAACCCTAAGTGCCTGGAACCGCCGCATAGACGTTAATTTTCACAGATAGAAATAACAGAAGGGTGAGAAGTATGCCCCTAAAACACATCCATGTTATCAAAAAGACATTATTGCTTACTTTTATGTTAACATTTTTCTCTTATACGGCTAATATAAGTGACTCCTTTGCAGACGGAACACCCTTGCCCCAGACAATGGATAACGACCTTCCCACCTTCACGGAGGCAGCCACCGACACTGTCATTCAAGGAGGATTCTCCCTTGATGTCAGAGGAGCAGACCTAAGGGATATCCTTTCTGCCCTGGCCATGAAAATGGGGGTAAATATCATCCTCCTGGGCACCGAACCCACCGCAATCGATTTCCAGGCCCAAAACATCTCCCCCAAGGGAGCCTTTGAGCTGCTTATCCAAGCCCAGGGTCTGGCCTATGTACAGAACGGCAACATTCTCATTGTTGGCACACCGGCAGATCTGGAAAAAGATTTTTATACCCAGATGATCTTAACCAGATTTGATACATATTATATTACCACCGATAAAGTACAACAGATGATCGCTGACCTCGGTGTACAAGGGGTCAAAAGTATTCTCGTAGACACCAACCCTCAAATCATCTGGGTCCAAGGCACAGCCCAGGCCCTGGATAAAATTTACGAACTAATTGCCAATGTAGACGTGGAAGATGTCAAGGAGAAACCTTTGGAGCAGCAGCAGGCTAGGTTTGTTTATACGCTAACTAACGTCGTAGCAGCGGATGCTGCGGCTCGTTTGGGGAAGTTTGGGTTTGAGGATGTTATCACCATTTCCACTGATGGTGATAGATACGGCCATGAATTGATGGTAATCTGCCCGAAAAAAATTGAAATCGAAGTAAAAACCGCTCTTAACAGCATCGACGGTACACGTAAGCGAACCAGGGCACCAATTCTAACAGCCAAAGGGAATTATGCCCACCAGGCCTTGGTTTCAGCCCGGGATGTCCTCAGCGAGATCAGCGGTGTTTCCTCTGGCAGCATGAATATTTCACGTAACCTTGGACCTAGCTCGGAACCAATTCATGTGCTGTGGGTAGAAGAGACGCCGGATAAGATTAGGATGCTGAAGGATTTGGTGACGGAGATGAAGTTGGAAGAGATTACGCAGGGGGATTCGGATAAGAAGGACTCTGATAAGAAATAGGAAATGTTTTGCGAAAGGAGGTGAATTTGGATGATGAAAATTGCGAAGATGTTAAGGAATAGAAAAGGGTTTACCTTGGTGGAATTGATGGTGGTTGTGGTTATTATTGGGATTTTGTCTGCTATCGCAGTACCGATTTATGGTACAGTAACGACAAGAGCTGCTGACGGTGCAGATGAAGCAAACATACGAACTATAAAAGGGGCAGGTATGATGTACGTAACAGAAGCTGGCCCGCCGTCTACTGATTTAACTGTTGTTAGTGAGTTAGATCCTTACCTCGAGGGTGGTCTTAGCGCAATAGTAGTTCCACCTGAATCAACTGCAGGTAAAGATGGGAATAAAACATACTCAGTAACAATAAAAGCAGATACAGGATCAGTTACTGTTTCACATGCTAAGTAATGGGAGATTGGTGCACGTGCTCGTGGGAGGAACCGGAAGCCCTCCAGGACTTCCAATTCCCCCCAGAAGGGGGTCTGTCCCTACTTGCGTTACCAACTTAACGTATTAAAGCGTCTTATATACTCCCCCGTTGGATCAACGAGGGAGTTTCTTGTTTGAAGCGTCAAATTTGCTGAAGCAATTTCCTTTTACTAAATCTGGCAGGAGTTTACTAGGGGCAAGAGCCTTAGTAGAAGCTGAATTATGCTATGGTCATAAAAATATAAAAGTTTATAATTTTCATAGGATATAGTGGTTAAACCTACTTCTATACGATATTATAACAGTAAGTGATATAGTGCTTAAAGAGGAATGATAGACCATCGGTTAGCCCAGGAAAGTTCGTTTTTGACCTTCATTAGAGAATACAAAAGTACAAGTGGTTTATACCGCTTATTGGTGCGAACCAAATAGGGGACTCTCAGAAAAACATAGAAATTAAGGATTGTTCAGATACGGAAATTTTATATGTAACATGTAATAGTGATAATTTAAGAGGCTATAAGAGATCAACGGAGAGTTGAATATACCTAACTAAGGAAAGGAGTGTTGAAGCATGTTAAAAAACGAAAAAGGAATGGCCATGATTTTTGCCTTAGTTGTCGTTCTTGTTGCATCAGTTTCAGGTGCTGCTTTATGGCATTCGAGTACTACCGAAGCATTGCATGTTGAAAGGGACGAAGAAAGTGCCCAAGCATTTTATTACGCAAAATCGGGTATTGAAATGGCCATTGGTCTTATAACGGAACATATAGATGATTCAGATTACTGGACAAAAAAGAAGGAGTTCTATGGAAAACTTGGTGATACGTCCTTTTCGGATACTCCATCCGATGATTATTCCATAAAATTTACTATAGAGTATGAGGGTGAAACTTTTACAATAAATTCAATTGGTATTGTAAGAAAAGGCAATGCAGTGGGTGCCCAGGCAGCATCGAATGAATTAGCTTTTGAAATTACTAAAAGTAATCTTAAAAAGAGTATTGGAATTGAAGACAATAATAACAATGATGGTGGTAACAATGGTCAAATACCAATAAGGTTAGACATGCATTTTGCGCTTAATGGTATAGACTTGTCAGATAAAGATGGAGAAGGTGGTAGTTCAGAAATACATGGAAACGCAGGTACGAATTCAACCTTACCCAAGAGTGTTATATTTGCATATTCCACTTTGTTAAGAGATGGAGACTTATACATTGGCCCAGGTGCAAAATGGAATCAAGATAAGGTAGTTATATTTAATGGTTACAACCGTAGTCCCGTAACAAATATTCCTGAAGGAAATATTGTTAATTTGACCTCTCCCCGTAGTTACCCTTTACCGATTTTCCCCGATCCTCCTCCTGATTTAAGAGAAGAACAAGATATCAATGCAGGCTGGTATCCTATACCTCCTGGGGGCTATAAAATAAGCAGAAGTGGTAAGTACACTAATATTAATGTGGAAAACGAGTTGACCATAGTGGTTGGCAACGAGGACATAATTATAAGAGTTAGAAATTTAACTGTTACTGATAATGGCAAGATTATATTAAAAAGAAATGATAAAAACAGCTCAGGTCGAGTGATACTGTTTGTAGAAGATACTTTTACATTAAGCGGTAGTAGTAAAATAAATCATGACGGTAATTATGATGATGTTTATATGTATTATTTAGGAAAACAAACTTTTGATATTAGTGGTAACACTAAGTATGTTGGTTCTATATATGCATTAAACTCAAATTTTATAATTGGTGGCTCGGGAGGAGTAAAGGGTCATATCATAACTGGAGGAAACTCTGTAAGTGTGACTGGTGATGCAAAAGCAAATGTAAGAGCAGTTTATGCACCAAATGCATTATTAAATGTTACCGGAAGTGGCGCTATAAGTGGTGTAGTAATTTCTAAAAGTATTAAAATGAATGGCAATTCTAGAATTTATTATGATGATTCCTTTAACATAAATTTTTTTAATCAACTACAATGGGATTTAGAGGAAGAACCTAATGAAGATCCTGATGAGCCAACTATTGAAAACTGGCAGGTAAATGGAAAATGGACAAAATTATAAGTTTAATAAAAAAACAAATTTCCAATAAAGGCATGACGTTGGTTGAGGTACTGATTTCCATTACAATTCTATCAATTATTGTTGTTGCTTTTACAAATCTCCTAGGTTGGAGTACTTCAAATATATTTACTATGGGTGTAAAAAGCCAAGCTGTTGCAACTGCAATGGAAATAACGGACAGAATAGGCCATAAGGTGGCTATTACAAAGAAACCCGAACAAGGAATAGCGGCTTTAGAGGGGGACGCTGATTGGGTAGGAAGTGAGGATTTTAACGATTTATATACCGAAGAATCAAAAACTAAAGAGCATGTCTTTTATTATGATGCAAAGTATAAAGAGGTAGAAGATGAAATCGGTAGTGAAATAGAGGGGTATGAGGTTACTGTTGTAGTTTTTTACGAAGAGGCTAAATATCATGTGAAGCTTGAGTCTTTTATATTACAACCTAAATCATCTGAAACTGATGATTAATAAAGGACATGATTATATTGAGGACATTTACTTATGTAGATAATAAAAAGGGAGTTACTATTATCGAGTTAATGATAACATTGGCAATGATTCTAATTGTTATAGGATTAAGTTACTTATTTTACTTCTATGTGGTTCGTTCCTTTGAAATATCATCAACCCAGTCTGCAGTTCAAGAAAATGTTCGTCTCGCAAAAAACTTGATAGATAAAGAAATAAGACGTGCAAGTTACATTAAAATAGAAGAACCACCAGATGATGTTAATAAATACAATCACCATATAATGACTGCTGACGGTAAGATAAAAAAAGATACTAATTATCTGCTTGGAAATCTTTCGGAAGGAGTTGAGATGGGGCTGTTATTTACCAAAACTAGTGATTCATTTATAGAAGTTACTGTTACAGGATCTATTGATGGGGATTACGAATATTCTATAACATCCGAGGTCTTAGCACTAGGTGGAAACATAGATAATAGTATAAATGACTCCGGGGACGAAATATATTTTAAATATGAATAGTCTGCTCGGGGTAAATTCCGGAATGTCTCCCTGGAAATTCCAAAATTTACCGTAAGGGGACAACCCCTGCTTGCGTTACCAATTTAACGGTCTAAAGTGTTTAGATAATACGACTCCTCCGCTGAATATCCGGCAGAGGAGTTTAGTATCGGAATTTGACAATATCAGTTGCCTTAGAACACAAGGGGACGGTTCGAGACCACTGAAAAAGTGCTCCTAAAAATTCACCCTATACAATATGTTGTGATTCAACATGCGTTTTAGTCACAATATATTGAGTGAATTCTTGAAAAATGATACTTTTTCAGTGGTCTCGGACGGTTCTTTTGTGTTATTTCCGGTTTTCCTCAGAAGGGGACTGCCCATCTCCGCGTTACCACTAATAAATAAAGAGTGCATGATCCATCTATCCCGATGGATTGGCATCCGTTGCCTAGCGAGGGAGTTTCTATATGAAAAATAATTAAAGATTTACGGGGGAATTAAGTATGAAAAGAAAAATGTTAACGGTTTTAATATTAGGGGCAATTTTAATATCTTTAGTTGGGTGCAATCAATCTACAGGAGAAAATTCAAAGCAAACTAACAAAACGGATGCTGCAAGGACTGTAGATGTGAAATTTATAGAAAATGGAATTGAATTTAATTTGCCTGATAAATGGAAAGAGAGTCAGGGGAAAAATATAGAAATTTATAGATCTGTGCCAGAAGAAAATATAACAGGACAGATAGACATTCGTTTCATATCGGATGAAACGAATGCTAAAGGAATTAACCTAGATAAGGAACTGAAAAAGCAATTAGAAGCGAAAAATGAACTGGAAATCCAAAAAGCAAAAGATAACCTGATTGATTTATATAGGGAATTTAAAGAAGTATGTACCATCGTAACTCTTGATAAAAGCAGGCCAGAAGGCGAAATTCAAAAAGACCTATTCGCAAAATATGAAAATAAGGATTTACTAGATAAAGAGGGGAATTTTGAATTTTACTTACTATTTAATAATAAGCCAAACACCCGTGGTTTAACAGAAAAATCGAAGCAGGCCTATGAAGAAGTACATGGAGAAATTAAAGCTTTTAAAGGTTTAATTAATACATTTAGACCTGTTTCCAAGGAAGAGGAATTAAGCAAATATAAGAAAGTTGAATTTAGAACTAAAACGCTAGATAACAAAGAAATAAACAGCAGTATTTTTAAGGACAGCAAGCTTACGATGATAAATGTCTGGGCTACCTTTTGCAATCCATGTATAGAGGAACTGCCTGATCTGCAAAGGCTGTATGAGGAAGTTAAGGGCGATAAGATTAATGTGATTGGTATTGTTTCGGATACACCAGACTCAGACAATGAAGAATTAGCCAGAAAAATTCTATCAAAGGCAGGTGTTAAATATACGAATATTATTCCAGATGAACAGATTGTAAATAGCTTATTAAATAATATAGTGGCAGTGCCTACAACACTATTTGTTGATAGTGAAGGAAATATTATTGGAGATTTAGAGATCGGTTCCATGGATAAAGAAGGGTATAAGAAAGAGTTGCAAGAGAGATTAGAAAATATGAAATAGGACAAGTACGTACCTCATCCTGTTTGACAGGTGAGGTATGTTTAATAAAAAGGTAGGATGTGAATGTATGGCTATAATTAAGAATTGTAAAATTGGAGGGGTAATGAAATATGGGATTTTAGGAATAAGCATGATGTTAATATATGCGGGAGTACATAGAAATGAAGTAGGTGTTGTGTTTAAGAAAGCAATAAACATATGTCTAGAGTGTATTGGAATTGGCTAGAAGAACAATAACGCAAGCGATTGCGTCTATAACAGCAAATGCCAATATAGGTGGTTTTTTACAAGGCACCATTTATAAAGGAAATATCAAGAAAATATGTGTTCCTGGCTTAAACTGTTATTCTTGCCCCGGAGCCATTGGCTCTTGCCCGATAGGTTCT
Source organism: Desulfotomaculum sp. 1211_IL3151 (assembly GCF_036763075.1). NCBI lineage: Bacteria > Bacillati > Bacillota > Clostridia > Eubacteriales > Desulfotomaculaceae > Desulfotomaculum > Desulfotomaculum sp. 1211_IL3151. The sequence continues at coordinate 105,121 of NZ_JBAIYV010000041.1, forward strand.
CTACAGGCTGTTATTGGAACGATAAAATATAATTTTTCATTATATGTTGTTGGATTAATGTTATTATTTGGAGTAATCTTTGGAAGATTTATATGTGGCTGGTTATGTCCCTTTGGTTTTATTGAAGATTTGTTATATAAAATACCTTTTAGAAAATTTAAAATACCTAACAAAGTGAATGGGCTGCTTAACTACTTAAAATATGTTATTTTAGCTTTATTTGTTATCGTGCTCCCCATGTTTTTAGTGAATGAATTTGGTATAAGTCCTCCATATTTTTGTAAATATATATGTCCAGCGGGAACCCTGGAAGGGGGAATACCATTGGTTTTAATGAACCCCTCCCTAAGGCAGTCCGTAGGTTATTTATTTGCCTGGAAGGTATTCATACTAATTAGTGTGATTATGGCTTCTATATGTATATACAGACCTTTTTGCCGTTATATCTGCCCTTTAGGAGCATTTTACGCATTGTTTAATAAAGTTAGTTTTTATAAATATCAAGTGGATAAAAAAAATTGTATCAGTTGTGGGGCTTGTACTGATAAATGTAAGATGAATATAGAAGTTCAGAAAAATCCTAACAGTCCAGAATGCATTAGATGTGGAGAATGTATCAAGGTTTGTCCCACAAAATCTCTAAAAAGCGGCATTGAATTATAGCATCTTAAAGGGGTATACTCTCTGTGTTAGGCGATGGCTGCAAAGTTGAAGTATATAGAAATTCCTAAGATAACCAGATTGAAGCAGAAACCTAATCCTATCTATAGCAGTTTTTCCAAGCCAACGGTTTTTTAGAGACTGGTTGGCTTTTAAATTTTTAAGAATAAATTAAAAAAAAAGAAATGAAAAAGATTTTATTTTCTGATAAAGTTAGTAAAATACAAATAAATATCATCAAAGGAAAATTGCCATTAAAGGTCTACATAATATAACACAAATCTTAAAAAATCAGAATGAAGCCACTTTTAGGTTTCCCTGATAGGGTGGTGTTTGTTTTTAGGAAGGAGCTGGGTTAATAAAAACGCCAGTTTTGGTAGTTTTTAAAACTGCAAGTTAAAGAAATAACAAAAGGGAGGTGTTGGGTTATGTTTTTGCAGTTTTACATATCCGAAAAACATAAATGAAAAATAGCATCTCAACAAAACTTACTGCCACGATAGCATTATTATTATTTCTTGGTGGGTCATTAATCGGGTATTTTTCCTATCTAAATTCTGAAAAAGCGTTGTTCTCATCCTTTAAGGATCAGGCCTTAACGATTTCCAAAGTACTAATTAATAACGGACACACGGCAAAGGAGGCCGAGCATATTGCGGAAGATATCCTAAATCAGGATATGATGGCCCAAGCCTTTTTAATGGATGAACTATTAAAACAAGGCAAGGTTACCAATGAAAGATTGAAGCAGATTGCTAAGCAAACGGGCATTGGGGAGTTTTGGATTACAGATGCCAAGGGTATTGTAACATTAACGAATGTGGATGCAGGGACGGGCTGGGTATTTCCCACTGATCCCGCTGCTCAGGCCAGTGAATTTCGCAAGTTGATTGGTAAGCCCGGTGAAGTTGTTACCCAACCATCCATGAATCGAGATTTGGACGATAAATATTTTAAATATGTTGGAGTCGGTAGAAGCGACCAACCAGGTATTGTTCAGGTTGGTATGGAAGCAGAAAAGGTTGTCCAACTTAAGGAGAAGCTGGGCATGAAAACCTTTATTGATAACCTGGTTGAAAAGGACATTGTTGATTATGTCATGGTTGTTAATAAGGAAGGTAAGGTTGAACTTGCGTCAGGGATAGAATTGGAAGTTTTCCCAACAGAAAAGCTGAATCAGGAACAGTCTGAGATCATCGAAAAAAACGGCCAAGAATTTGTGCAGGTTGTAGTGCCGGATGAGGCCAATTATTTTATTATCGGGTTAGCAACGAACAGTCTAAAATCTGGAGTTGCTCAGGAAATCGGAAAACAACAGCAAAGAATTATTGCTGTTTGTTTAGGAATAAGCATTATTTTGATTGTCTTGATCTTCCTGTTTTCTAAATCCCTGGCTAAACCACTGGAAGAGTTGGCTCAAATCAGTAATAAAGTTGCCGCTGGGGAACTCTATCATAAAGTAAGTGTTAAGTCACAGGATGAAGTGGGTATCATGGCAGGTGCCTATCAAAAAATGCTGGATCAATTTAGCTCCATCATCAAAGGCATTGGCCAAAATACTCGCCAACTAACCAATATGTCTTCTCAATTTACCTCGGCGGCTAGCCAAGTTGTTACGAATGCCAATGAAACAGCCATCACGATGGGCCAAATATCCAACACAGTCGATACGGTCAGTGTCACGATGCAAAGGGTAGCGGGGGTGTCTAATTCAACAAATAACATCGCTAACGAAGGCAACCAAGGTATTGAACGGGTAATTCAGCAAATGGACACCATCGCCCATACTACCAGAGATGTTTCTCTGGCCGTTGATGGGGTTAGCAAAAAGTCCCAAGAGATCAACCATATCGTGGAGTTGATCACCAAAATCGCAGACCAGACCAATCTGCTTGCCTTGAATGCTGCCATTGAGGCTGCCAGAGCGGGCGAAAACGGCAGAGGCTTTGCCGTTGTATCGGATGAGGTTCGTAAACTGGCAGAACAATCCAGACAGGCAGCGAAGGAGATATCCGGTTTGGTCAGTGCCATTCAGAACGAATCCACGAGGGCAGTAAATACGATGGCAGAAAGTAGAAAGGAAGTTGAGTCGGGTAATGTGGTTGTTCAAGAAGTGGGCTATAAATTTAAGGACATCATTAATGGTGTCCAAGGCCTGACCCTAGAAATTGAAAGCGTTACGTCCCATATTGAGCAAATGGCTTCAGGTATTCAAAACATCGCAGCCTCCACAGAGGAACAAACTGCCTCTATGCAAGAAGTGTCTGCCAATGCAGAATCCCTTGCCGGTATCGCCAGTCAACTTGATACAATGGTACAAAAATTTAAAGTTTAAGGAAATTGGATCGTCGGGGTCAGGTTGTGTTATGGCAAATTGAAACGGCCATAATGCAACCTGACCCCGAGTTTTTGGCTTATTCTATAACCCGAATAACCTTAGCGGTGCCAATGGCGGGGTAGGATTTAGTAACCGGACCAGTAAATTCCACTTCAACGTTTAAATCTGTTTTAAGATCCTGCAGTGAAATTTCAGAGGGCCCTTTCATAAATAGGGTCTCTTCCGTGATCCTCACCCTGGCTTTATCATACAGGGTGTCCTTTTCAATCGGACCTTCAATAAAAAGTTCGGTATTTTCCTCACCAGTAGTAATATCCATTATTTTACCCCGGAGATCTGTTTTTTGCTGAGTGTCCGATTCCTCTTTCAGGGGGAAAGCATATTGTTTGGCATTAAGTGTTCGATTAAGAATAACAGCTAGCTCTGCTCTGGTAACATTGTCATGGGGATGAAAGTTTTGAGTAGTCTTGCCTTTCATGATACCTGTGTTAAAAATAAGGACGATGATATTTTGGTCTTCCTGGGACAGATTTAAGGTATCCTCATAGACGGGCATCATTAGGGTGGTGATAAGTCCTAGGTTTTTGGCTTTAAATGAATCATTGATGGCTTTAGCAATTTCCAATCTGGTCACTGGCTGATTGGGGTTAGCCTGGGTGATAATTTTTAAATCATGGGAATTAAATTCAAAAATCCGATCCAAGGCAGTGGCCAGCTCGGTCCGGCTGACTTGGGTGTTAGGGCTAAATTTATCACTGCTAATGCCCTTTAGATAACCCTTTTGGTAAATGGTTTCAATTTCGCTGGCAGCCCAGTGGCCTGCAACATCTGTAAAATGAGTTTGGCCAAAACCGATGTTAGGAAATAGCATAAGGGCACTTAAAACGAATGGAAATAACTTTTTTTTCAAGTGGATCAACTCCTAGTTGTTGGTTATTTTGTTTCTAATCAATAAGACGTGAAATTATTAGTAAAGTAACAGGAATTTTTTGGGGTCAGGCTTACAGTATGGAAAGCCTGACCCCAAATAGCCAAACTCTTCTATCTTTCTGCGGGATATTTAAGGATAGGGGAGTTTGTTTTTTATTTTAATTAAGGTGTTACAATGAGTTCCTTAATATCGATTTTATTCGTTAACATATCGTTTTGTAGCAGAAATTCCTGGGTTTTCTCAAGGTCTTCGATATCCTTGTCTGTGATGGAGGGGTTAAAATCATACCAGTCGTACATCTGCTTGACGTCTGCCAGGGAGATATTCGTTTCTTCGGCAGCCATGGCATAAACCTCTTCGGGTTTATCTTTCATGTATTGAAGACTTTCTGCATGGACCTTTAAATAGCGCTGCACCAGATCGGGATGATTTTTGTAAAAGTCCCCGGATACAGCTATAACAATGGTGGCATCCAAGAGACCTTCTCCGGTGGTGATAATCCGGGCACCGCTGGCCAGGGCACCTGGTACCGCCGGGCCGGCAATAAGGGCGGCGGCGACATTACCCGATTGCAGGGCAGTTAAGCCGGAAGGTATGGGCATATTAATGTATTCTACGTCTTCGGCTTTTAGGTTATTTTCCTGCAGACTGGCCAAAAGCAGTTGGTGCAGGATGGTACCTTTAGGACCGGCAACTTTTTTACCCTTTAGGTCGGCTACAGATTGAATACTGGGGTCTTTGGCCATGAGGGTAAAGGCCTTGGGTGCTCTGCTGTACATACCAATAATCTTTAGATCAACGCCGTTGGCTGCTGCCAGTATGGCAGAAGTTCCGCCCAGGGCATTGCAAAAATCCAAAGATCCAGAAGCAAGGGCGGCTGTCATTTTTGGACCTTCGGTAATTTCCGGAAAGACAACTTGTATATGATCCCGTTCAAATTCTTTTTCAAATAATCCCATTTTCTTTTCCACAATGGAAGGAACATTAAGTGGTAGTTTCACATAGGAGATTTTAATACTCTCAACCTTTGGTTGGTTTGGCTCATCCTGGGCCGGGGAAGGAGTGGGTTGAGCTTGCTGCCCGCCGCACCCTGTCAGTACCAGTGTTGTCAGTATAAGAATAGCAATCAATTGAGAAATTCTTTTCATAACTTCACCTTATTTCCTTTATTTTCCGGTAATTGTGCGCAAAATCTGTTCTCTAATCTGGAAAAAATCCTTCGCCAGTGGGTCCCGAGGATAGTCCAGTGGCACTGGAACATCCTCCATTATCTTTCCTCCATCAAAAATCACCACCCGTTGGCTAAGAAAGACGGCCTCATCCACATCATGTGTAACAAAAATAATGGTCTTTTTCTGTAATAGAAAAATATCAATCAATTCGGTTTGTAAATTCTTTCTGGTAAAGGCGTCCAGAGCCCCCAGCGGCTCGTCCATCAGAATGACGTCAGGGTCGTAGCAAAGGGTTCTACCCAGAGCAACCCTCTGGGCCATGCCGCCGGAGATCTGTGAGGGATAAGCATCTTTAAACTTTTTCAAACCCAGCAAATCTAAAAAGTGGGCAACCGTTTGGCTTACCTGCTGGCGGTTCTTTTCCTTAATTAAAGGGAGGGCCATATTTTCTTGCACGGTTAACCAGGGCATCAGCCTGGGTTCCTGAAAGACAATACTGATTCTTTCTTTTCCTGTGGCCGTTGGCTTTTCTGGTGAAAGAAATGAAATTCGGCCCTTCGTCATCTGTTCTAAGCCGCAGAGAAGTCTCAGCAAAGTGGTTTTACCAGAACCACTCTTCCCCACCAGTGCGACAAAACTACCGTCCTGGATCGTTAAATTAATAGTTGAGAGGGCCTGTACCTCTTGATCATGAATGAGGTATGTTTTGCTAAGATCTTCGATGTTAACTCCTGCCATATAATTCCCTCTTTCCATTCCAGGGGAGTAGGTAATTCGTTAGTTTAAAGAAACAGAAATCAATCATATAGCCGAACAAGCCGATGGTAAGAATGCCCACAATAATAATATCTGGCCGAGAAAGCTGTTCCGCTTCGATGATCATATAGCCAATGCCTGAGGAGGCTGCAATCAGTTCTGCACCAATCAGTGATCGCCAGCTGTAGCCTAACCCCAGTCGGAATCCCACAATGATGGAGGGGAGGGCTGCAGGCATAATAATGCGTGAAAACTTGTCCCAGGTATTAAAGCCAAACACATCGCCTACCTCCAGCAGTTGCTTGCTGCAGCCTAAGATACCATTGGCGGTGTTTAGAAAGACTGGGAAAAAGGTAGCCAAGATAATAACTGCCAGCTTGGAAGCTTCATCAATGCCAAACCAGAGAATGAGAATCGGGATGCAGGAAATGGGCGGAATATGCCCCAGAAAATCCAGCACAGGATCGATAAAAGGTGCCAATCTTTGGTTCATCCCAACTAAAACAGCCAATGGGAAGGCAAACATGACAGTTAAAAGAAAACCTGCAAAGACCCTGTACAGGCTAATGGCGATATGATCAAGCAATACGCCGCTGGCGGAAAGGTAAAGGAAGGTTTGCCAGATTCTAGAGGGAGGAGGAATAATATATTGGTTGATCGATTCTGTGGCTGAACCAATAAGCCATAGCAAAAGAATCATGAGTGGAATAACAATACCCTTTAGCCGCTGCATAAAAACCTCCCTAGAAAGAAAATCTGTTAGGTTAAACGGAAGAAAATATTTTTTAATTTAATTGTAACACAGATTTAATTTCTAAGATGCAGTACTTTGTTTCGTATAACCAATCTTAGGGGTCAGACTATGTAAGCCTGACCCCTAAGATTGGTTATACTACCCTATAAAAATACGGGGTAGTGCATTGAAAATGTTAATGTTTATATGCTTGCTGACATTGCTGGATCTATTATTAACCCACTATGGCATAAGTCTGGGTGTTATTAAGGAAGGGAACCCATTATTGTCCTGGTTGTTTTCAAACGAACCGGTATTTACCATGGTAGGTGCATTTTGCTTCGTCAGTTCCGCTTGCCTTTTTCTTTACAGAGTATACCATCGAATTTCCTGGCTCCCGTCAGCACTAAAGCTTATTATGGTCACAAAGCTGGGTGTTATGATTTTACATTGCAGATGGTTATTAAAGGTTGCCTTATTCTAGGTTAAGCTGTTTTTATAAAAAGAATTCTGGCTCTCTTCTGCTGGCAAAGTCAACTTCTAATTCATATTTGTGTCTTAAATAATCGGGGTCATCATAAAACTTCGCTTCTGTTGGGCAATTTTTAATACAGGCACCACATTTAATACAAATGCCATTTAATTTTGAGACATCTTCATCATCAATCGATCCCATGGGACAGACCTCGACGCAAAGCTTGCAATCGATGCAATCGCTATTGGTTTTTGGTGTGACTTTCCGAATGTCCACAGGGATATCTTCTTTGTTTTTAGGCTTATAATAGGCTCTATAAGGTTTATTTCCTTTTACAACTACCGTTTGCCAAGTATCTTGAGTCGTTAATTTATTAAATATTTGATCAGCAAAATCACTTACGATGGCCATATCTTTGTCATCCGGTCTGTTCTGGGCAAGGGTTTTAGAGAATGAGTGTTCCCCTATAAATGCTCCCCCCGCAAAAACTTTAAAACCGCATGACTCAAGAATATCCCTTAGCTCGATTAAGGCATCGTCATAATTTCTGTTTCCATAGACAACGACTGCAATGGCTAACGCACCATTGCCTTGAAGGGTATTTAAAAAATTTAGCAAGACATTGGGCACCCTTCCGGCATAGACCGGTACTCCCATAATGACAACATCCTCTTGTGAAAAAGAGAATTGTTCTTTTCTTACTCCCGGCAATGTAAAATTGATACGATTAAGGACAGTTGTCCCCGGCATATTCTCTGAAAGCTTCTTTGCTAGGCCAGAAACCACTTTACTGGTTGTACCAGTGGGACTAAAATACATGGCATGAATTTTTTTATTCACCGTAACCCTCCTCAATAATATTTTTTGTCTGTTCTTTTCCGGAAAATGACTTTCCGGACTTGTTTTTTGTCATTTTATATTTAATTTGTTCAATATTATATATCAAAAAACGGGGTCCGGCTGGCATTTTGCAAAATTAAACTGCCCTAATGCAAGCCGGATGCGATTACCTTATTCGAGATTAAGCTTCATAAAATAAATCTGCACATCGTTATTGTGGTTTTTAGTCCACTTAAGTTTTTCGGTGAACCAGCCGGTGATTAAAATGCTGTTGTTGTTCTGTTGGATAGAGAAACTCTGGTCAAATTTACTTCCGGCCAGGGTTTTGTCCCATAATTTATTGCCGGTTTGGTCGGTTTTAACCAGGTAAAGATCAAAACCTTTTCCATCCTTGGCGGTGGTCCAGCCAGCTAGCAGGAAGGAGCCCTCCTGGTCTTGCTGCACGGATTTAGCCACTGCCCAGCCGTTACCGGGGAAGGTTTTTTCCCACTGAAGATTGCCTAGCTGATCGGTCTTTAGCAGATAAGCATCCGAACCAGTGGTGTTAAAGCTAGATGTTTCCCCGGCCAGGATGTAGCCGCCATCGGATGTCTGCTGCAAATAATTTACACTGTCTAAGCCGCTGCCACCAAGGGTTTTGTCCCACTGTTTTTTTCCTTTGGGATCAACCTTAGCCAAGTAGATGTCAAAATCACCTGTTTTTGTGGAATTGGTCTGGCCAGCCAGGATGTAGCCGCCATCCTTGGTTTCGAATACCTGGACCCCGGATTCATATTTTTTACCACCAAGGGTTTGCTCCCATTGCAGTTTACCCTGGTCATTGGTTTTAATGAGGTAAATATCTTTGTCCCCGGCACCGGAAGAGTTTGTTTCCCCCACAACGATAAAACCGCCATCGGAGGTTTCCTCTGCCCACCTGCCGCTGTCATCACCTTTGCCCCCATAGATTTTGTACCATTTTTGCTGGCCCAAGTTATCGGTTTTTACGAGGTAAAGGTTTTTGTCCAAATCCCAGGTAAAGGATTGGCTAACGCCGGTCATGATAAATCCACCGTCTTTGGTTTGTTTTACGGAGAAGACCCGGTCGTCGTCGCCCCCACCGTAGGTTTTCTGCCATTTAACCAGGCCTTTGTCATCAAATTTAATTAGTAAGGCGTCGTTTTTGCCATGCCCCTGCAGATAGGACGACATGGTCTCGGCCAACACAAGATAACCGCCGTCCGCAGTGTGGATGGCTCTGATGCCTCGGTCAACCTCTTTACCGCCTTGCTCCTTTTCAAATTCAATTGTTAGACCTGCCCCCCAGGCTTGAACGGAAGGAAAGGCGATTAATAATAAGGAAGTTAACAGCACGAGAAACCCGCTCATGGTTTTTCTAAACATTATTTTCTATTCCTCCTTGACGCAAAGGTACAGGTAATTAACAGTATTTCATATATTATACAAAAAAACGGTTCCATTCAGATAGAAGTCTACAGGGTTTTTATAAACCCAAGAAGAAATAAATACCGAATGGACCCCCATGTCTTTAATTGCAGGGTAGTCTTTGATGGAGGAAACAAAGTGATTGTATTTTACAGTGTTATTTTTATTACTGGGTTGGTGGTGGGCAGCTTTTTAAATGTTTGCATTTACCGGATTCCCTTGGGGGAAACGGTGGTTACCACGCCCTCCCACTGTTTTGCCTGCGGCAATCGCCTAAGGCCGAGGGATTTAGTCCCTGTGCTTAGCTATGTTCTTTTAAGGGGTAAATGTCGTTACTGTGGTGTGCAAGTATCCTGGCAGTATCCGTTCGTTGAGTTGGCCACTGGTTTACTCTTTTTGGCCACGGTGTTTACCTGGGGTATATCCTGGGAGGCCCTGGCTATGCTTACGTTTTTTTCTATGTTGGTGGTCACCACGGTTATTGATTTATACCACCAAATTATCCCGGATGGTGTTTTGTTGGTTGGGGGATTGCTGGGAGTACCCATGGTTTTCTTGCAATCAATGGATCAATTAAAATGGGGTGCGATTGGGTTCCTTGCTGCTGGTCTCGTATTACTTTTGATTGCCATTGCTTCCAAGGGTGGTATGGGTGGCGGTGATATTAAGTTGGCAGCTGTGATGGGGCTTTATCTGGGGTTAAAGTACGTGGCCCTGGCCCTGTTTCTTTCCTTTTTATTAGGTGGTTTGCTGGGTATTTTATTATTGGCTACTGGTATCAAAGGGCGCAAGGATGCGGTTCCCTTTGGGCCCTTTTTGGCCCTTGGGGCAATTATAGCAGCCTTTTGGGGGGAGAAAATTTTTGCCTGGTACCTAGGCTTTTTTTAAATATAATCGAATGTCAGCCAAAAGTGAAAAAAGTGTCCAGACACACCTTCCTACCCGAAGTCATATGTTAATGTAAGAATAATGGCAGGTATTTTATTGACCTTTTCTATAGCTAGGGGGTAGTGGGTGGTGAAAATTGGTGACATTGTAACAAGAAAGATTTACGGCGAGGATATGCAATTTTGTGTTTTAGGCTTTTATACCAATCAGAGGACAGGTGAAAAGGTAGCCATTCTGGCCCTGTTGGACCCCAATCTGATTGTAGAGGCTTCCGTACAGGAACTTAATCCGGTCTCGGCTAGAAAACTCTTTGCCTTGACCCAGAATTTTGTGCACTAGAAATGCCGCCCAATGGGGCGGTTTCGTTTTTTATCGGAGTATTTGGACGAACGAAAAGGTTGTAAACGATTGACAATAACTGGTGACGGGTGTAACATACTATTATTGGTGACGATTGTAACGCGGGGAGGTTTCTTATGAATAAAACGCATAAAATTTCAGAAGCAGAGCTTGAGGTGATGAAAATATTATGGGGCGCAGATAAGCCCTTATCTACTAATTATATCTATCAGCAGCTCAAGGATCGGATGGGATGGGACCGTTCAACTGTTCGGACTCTTATTAAAAGGCTCTATGAAAAAAACGCAGTTATACAAGAAAAGTTGGATGTATACTGCTATTTGCCAGCCATATCCGAAGTAGAATATTTAGATAGGCAGACCAAAAACTTTATTAAGAACTTGTATGGAGGCAGCGTAAAAAATCTGGTGACTTCTCTGGTTCAAAATTACGATCTTACCCAGGAAGATATTGAGGAACTTAAGGCATTTATAAAATCGGAAGGTGAGCGACATGAATGATTTTTTCAAGCTGGTTTTGTCGCTTTCCTTATCCGGTTCAGTTATAGCTTTTATTCTTTTTGCCATGAGACCGTTGACAAAGAAATATTTATCTAAAACCTGGCAGTATTATATTTGGCTGATCGTTATTCTGCGAATGCTCATTCCTTTTTCCCCGGATATCAGTATGGTGGGAAACCTGTTTGATAAGATTGAGTCGGTTAACCGGGATAAAATTGCCTTAACTGAGCAACGGCAGGATGCGGCATCTGTTATGCATGCTACAGAAATAAAACCATACCCAAAAGACCAACGAAAGGTTCATAACCAACCGGAAGCACCGATCGCTCATCAAACCAAAGAAAGTTTTTATGATTACCTAGGAAATATATGGATTTTATGGGCCGTTGGCGCACTTTTCCTTTTTAGTCTCAGGGTCTTTCAATACAAACGTTTTATGGATCACGTACAAGCAGGCTCAACGACTACAATCGACAAAAATTTATTCGATTTGTTCAATAAGGTGAAAAATGAACTTGGCATAAAAAGAAAAATTCCCCTTTACCAAAACAGGATATTAAAAACTCCTATGCTCATTGGATTATTTAAACCGGTAGTTATTATACCGGAAAATCAGTTGACATTTGATGAACTAAATTATGTTTTTAGGCATGAGCTGATCCACCTCAAACGTCTTGACATCTGGTACAAATGGATTTTACAACTTACGGTATGCATCCACTGGTTCAATCCCCTAATGTATCGGATGAATCGACAGATAAATAGATTGTGTGAGTTGTCCTGTGACGAAGCAGTGTCTCGGGGATTCGATATTTCAAAAAGAGCGGCATACTGCAATACCATTCTTAGTGTCGTATCCTTAGATACTGCATACAAAGGGAATGTTTTCTCCATGACGCTAAATGAGGGGAAAAAGGATTTAAAAGAAAGGTTGGGTAATATCATGTCAGATCGAGTAAAATCCAAAAGAACCATCGTTTTATCCACTGTAATAATCGTTTTACTAGGCTCCCTGGCAATAGCACTGGGGGCGTACTCAAATTCAAAGGATGAAAATGGATTAACGATTGGAAAGCAAAATGTTACAGTCCCGAATGGGGCGGTTGAACAGAAGCTGGCGCAAGAGCAAGCACATAAACTGATTCCTATTGAAGGAAAAACCGTTCTAATTGATCCCGGTCATGGAGGGGAAGACAGGGGGGCTGTCTATAACGAAGATAAAACCAGTATGAACGAGAAAGATTTGAATCTTGCAATCGCACTTCTGTTACGGGACATGCTTAAAGAATCCGGGGTAAAAGCAGAATTAACCCGCCAAGGAGATCAAATGACTAAATTGGAAAGCAGGATGGCATTAGCGGATGATTTAAATGCCTCTTTATTTGTAAGTATACATTTTAACAATAGTCCTGATCGGGCAGATAAAGGTACCTTGACATTTTATAATACTTCGGGGGATGAAGACGGTACGCTCAATGGACAAAAGGCAGCATTGTTGATTCAGGAGGCAGTTCTTAATGGACTTAAGACACAGGATGCAGGCGTTAGAGCTATGCCTGAAAGCATAAAATACAGCAATCTGAAAATACCGGCTTTAATTGTAAACGTGGCTTATATGACCAATGCGTCAGACAGGGAGATGCTCATGGATAAAGATTTTAATCAGCAGACGGCTAAAGCCTTGCATGACGGTATTCTTACTGTCATTAATGATAGATAAGGAATCTAAAACAATGATAAAACGTATATCAACCTTGTTCGTGTAAGATTATATTTATCAAGCTTTTACCTTATCCGTACAGGAGAAGCTGGCGGGTGTGCACTGCCAAAGGCTATTGCCATAATTACTAGAAACAAAATAACAGACAAGGCAATTATTAGCAGCACAATAACAAGTATTTTATTCTTTTTATTCAACTGCTTGCCTTTAATGAGAAGTAGAATAGCGGAAAATATCGCAATTGATATACTTACCAGAAGAACAGGATAGGTTAATAAGTTAGCGATAAGTCCTCCAATTCCACTTCCCATTTTTTTCTCCTTTCTTAACAATAACAGTGCCCACGTTATCTAGCGAAGGGTAAGTCACGTTCTTATTCAATAAAGAGTATTTTTTTTCCTGCAAAGTAACATATTGTACACAGTTACTTGTTTTTTTGGGTATAATTAACACTGGGTAACTTTTTTACTGGAAACTTTAAAATATTCACATCTGTCTCATAGAACAACTTATCCACGGGGTAATCATTTCCAGTTGTTAACCAAAGCACTTCGCATAGTTATGCGGTGTTTATAAAATGGATTCTAATAATTTAAAGTTCTACGGTAACAATACTTATGTTGAGAGAAAGGAGCTGGGTATTTTCCTTGAGTGATAAATATATTACCATCGCACAAAATGCTGTCCAAAGGGCAACGGCAGGTGGTGCAACAATGGCGGAGGCTTTCCTGCTGAGTGGCAAGGAGTTATCCATTGAAACCCGGAATGCTGAAGTAGAGACGATGAAATTGGCAGAAGATCGTGGCTTGGGTATCCGGGTTATTACAGATGGTCGGGTGGGCTTTGCCTTTACAACGGACTTTGGTACTTTAGGTTTGGACCAAGTTGTTCAGCAGGCCCTGGCCAATGGTGCCAATACGGAGCCGGATACCTACTATACTCTACCACAAATAAATGAACAATATCCGACATTGGATATTTATGATCCTGCCATTCATGCTGCTTCGGTGGAGGAAAAAATAAAAATGGCGGTGGAGATGGAGAATGTCGCCAAGCAACAAGACAGCCGGATTAAGATTATTGAAAGCTCCTCCTATCAGGATGGCGAAATGGAAGTAAGCATTGTAAATTCCCTGGGGCTGCAGGCCCATTATCAAGGGGCCTACTGTGGTATTTATTTGTCGCTGGTGGCAGGCGAGGGTGAGGATAGCCAGACTGGTTTCGCCATGACATATGGTTTGAAATACTCAGATCTGGACCCAGTATTCATAGGTAAAACTGCGGCGGCACGGGCTGTACGCATGCTGGGGGCCAAGCCGGTAAAATCCCAGCGGGCGGCGGTTGTTTTAGACCCCTACATTGCCACCAATTTTTTAGGATTATTGGCTCCGGCTTTATCCGGTGAAGCAGTGCAAAAGGGCCGGTCTCTTTTTGGTGGCAAAGTAGGCCAAGAAGTGGCCAACAAATTGATTACGGTGGTGGATGATGGCAGACGTAAAGGGGGGATCGCCTCTGCTCCCTTTGATGGTGAAGGAGTACCTACCTCAGAGACGATTTTAATTGAACAGGGACAATTAAAGGGATTTTTACATAATACCTATACCGCAGCCAAGGAGGGCATTCAATCCACCGGTAATGGCATCCGGGGTTCCTTTAAGGGCACACCGGAGGTAGGAACCACCAACTTCTTTATTCGTCCGGGCCAAGTTAGTGCGGAGCAAATGATTAAAGAGGTTAATAACGGCTTATACGTAACCGAGGTTATGGGGATGCACACGGCAAATCCCATTTCCGGTGATTTTTCGCTGGGTGCCTCAGGAATCTGGATCGAAAATGGTCAGTTGACCAGGCCTGTGAGAGGGGTAGCCATTGCAGGGAATATTATGGAACTGCTAGGTTCAGTGGATGCTGTGGGTAATGATCTTGAGTTTTTTGGTGGCAAAGGGGCACCGAGCCTGCGTGTTGCCTCAATGTCCCTTAGCGGCAGCTAATTCCCCATGGGCACTTTCCGGTGCCCATTCTTTTATTTCTATATTAAGAAATACAAACTTTTTTATTTTGTTACTATCTTTGCAAGGGTATATGTAATATGGTAAAATGTGTGTCGGTAATGTGGGGAGAATGAAAATATGAATATTCTTGTATTGCATGGACCCAATTTAAATCAATTGGGTAAAAGGGAACCAAAGGTCTATGGTTTTATCACCTTGGATCAAATAAATACTCAAATCCTCGGGTTGGCCAAGGAACTGGCAGCAGTGGTAGAAACCTATCAATCCAACCACGAAGGGGACTTAATTGATAAGATCCAGGCAGCATCTGCAAGGATGGATGCTGTGGTGTTTAATCCAGGAGCATTCACGCATTATAGCATAGCGCTGCGGGATGCCGTAGCTTCCCTTGACATTCCTGTGATTGAGGTGCATTTATCGAACATACATGCCCGGGAAGAATTTCGCCGAAAATCGGTGATTGCTGAAGTGGCTGCCGGTCAAATCAGTGGTTTGGGTTTGGACAGCTATTTGCTTGGTCTTCGGGCAGCCGTATCCCTTGCGCAATCCAGGAGGTTAAAAAATGATACAACGTCTAGTCAGACTACGTCAGAAAATGTCTGAAAAGGGAATTTCCCATTTGTTTATTACCAAACCGGAAAATCGTTATTACCTCAGTGGTTTTACCGGTACCACTGGGGTTTTGCTAATTGGCCAAGCGACGGCTGATTTTTTTACTGATTTTCGATACATCGAACAAGTTAAAATACAAAGCCCTCATTTCAATGTGGTTAAGGTTGAGCAAATATCACCCTTTGGATTACTTTCTGAAAGATTGAGAAATTATAAAGGTGAGAAACTAGCCTTTGAGGCGGAGGATCTATCTTATAAGAAATATCAGGAACTCAAGCATCATCTGTC
This sequence comes from Desulfotomaculum sp. 1211_IL3151, assembly GCF_036763075.1. Lineage (NCBI taxonomy): Bacteria > Bacillati > Bacillota > Clostridia > Eubacteriales > Desulfotomaculaceae > Desulfotomaculum > Desulfotomaculum sp. 1211_IL3151. The sequence goes on from NZ_JBAIYV010000041.1 coordinate 120,831, forward strand.
GGACATTGAACTCGTTCCCTGTGAGGGATTGGTGGAAGAACTGCGGCTGATCAAGGATGAAACGGAAATAAAGGTCATTCGTCAAGCCATGGAAATTGGCGATAAAGCCTTTTCTCACATTTTACAATACATCCGGCCTGGTATTTCAGAGTTAGCATTAACCCTGGAACTGGAATTTTTTATGCGCCAACTGGGAGCTTCGGGGACTGCCTTTGATACCATCATGGCCTCTGGTCCAAGATCCGCATTGCCCCATGGTGTTGCCAGCCAGCGTCAATTACAAATGGGTGATTTTTTAACCATGGATTTCGGTGCCCTATATCAAGGTTATAATTCGGATATGACCCGTACAGTGGTATTGGGGCAACCCGATTCTAAGCAGCTAGAAATATATCATATCGTTTTGGAAGCTCAAATGGCTGGATTGGCAGCGGTAAAGGCAGGCATTCCCGCGAAGGAAGTGGATGCTGCGGCTCGTAAGGTGATCACAAGTCATGGGTATGGGGAATTTTTTGGCCATGGTACCGGTCACGGTGTGGGCATTGCCATTCACGAAAATCCCAGATTGAACACAAAGGATGAAACGATGTTGCAGCCGGGTATGGTTGTTACGATTGAACCAGGCATTTACCTGCCTCAATGGGGCGGGGTGCGTATAGAGGATAGTGTGTTAGTAACTGAAAATGGGTGTGAGATACTCACTTCTTCACCTAAAAATGAGTTGATTAGTCTGTAAATTTAGTTTTAGGAGGGTGATTACGTTGATTTCTACCAGTGATTTTAGGACCGGCTTAACGGTCGAAATTGACAATGATGTTTGTCAAATTGTAGAGTTCCAGCACGTTAAACCCGGTAAAGGGGCTGCTTTTGTACGTACCAAAATGAGAAACATGCGTACCGGGGCAGTGATTGAAAGAACCTTTAACCCCAACGAAAAACTGACGCCGGCTAGAATTGAGCGTCAGGAAGTGCAGTACCTGTACAATGATGGTGAAAGCTACAACATGATGAATATGGAAACCTATGATCAGTTTACGGTTTCCAAGGGAGATATGGGAGATGCCATCAAGTGGCTAAAAGAAAATATGACCCTTAACATTGCCAGCTACAATGGAAGTATTATTGCTGTTGATCTTCCCAATACGGTTGAATTGGAAGTGGTAGAAACTGCCCCTGGCATTAAAGGGGACACAGCTTCCGGTGGTGGCAAGCCTGCCACTCTGGAAACCGGTGCAGTAATCAACGTTCCCTTCTTTGTCAACGTGGGAGATGTGCTGCAAGTAGATACCCGTACGGGTAACTATGTAAAACGGGTATAATATCCTAATATGTTTAAAACCCCCTTGCTTGAGGAATAATACTGTAGAGTTACTACGGTACCAATGTAAAGGGGGTTTTTGCATGGATAGTTTAAAATCAAAGGTAGCGTACCTGCAGGGCTTGGCCGACGGAATGGATCTGCCAGTGGAAAACAAGGAAGGGCGCTTACTAAATGGAATTATTAGTGTTTTACAGGATGTAGCCGAAGAATTAGAAGGTCTAGAGGAAGCCCAGGAACAACTGGAAGATTACGTGGAAACCATTGATGAAGACCTTTATACCTTAGAGGAAGATCTGGGTGGCTGCGAATGCGAAGGGGAAGACTATGTAGAGGTCGAATGCCCCGGCTGTGGTGAAACCGTGATGTTTGAGTCAGATATACTGGAGGACGATGACGTTATAGAAGTTACCTGCCCCAATTGTGATGAAGTGGTTTTTGTAAATGACGATGAAGCGGATTCACTGGAAAACAAAGAGGGCGGCAGAAATTTATAATCACGCAACAAGCAGGACAGGGTCGCAGACCCTGTTTTTTTTATACTATCAGAAAGTATACGATTTTAAGGATGATAGCATAAGAAAAGCTAAGGCTCACGCTATAGGCTGGCGTGAGCCAAGCTTTTCTAAGCCATTGGGACAGTGTGGGACAGGTTATTTGTCCCGGTTTTTATTATCCGCCTTTAGTTATTGGCATGTCTTAGGCCAGGAGACGATACTGGCCGTGGGCTATGGCCAATTAAAAAGCGGAGGGCTAAGGGCTGGTGGCTAAAGGAACTAAGCAGAGCTATTGAATCTTCTCTAGAATTAGAGTTATAATAATATTGTTTAAATAATGTAGAAATGGGGGAGCGATACTTGGCTAGCAAAAAAATACTGATTATTGGTGGTGTGGCCGCTGGCCCCAAAACAGCAGCCCGCGTTCGTAGGTTAGATCCCGAAGCTCAAATAACAATCCTGGAAAAGGGTCAGTACATATCCTATGCCGGCTGCGGCATGCCTTTTTATCTCTCTGGCAAAATTCATCAATTTGAAGAACTGTATTCTACCTCCTATGGTGTAAAACGTGACCCAGAGTTCTTTAAATCGGAACGTGGTGTAGATGTATTTACCGGCACAGAAGCCATTTCCATTGACCGTGCCAACAAGAAGGTTGTGGCTAAAGATGTGGCAACCGGCGAAGAAAAGGTTTTTGAGTATGATAAATTAGTGTTGGGGACAGGTTCCAATCCCATTACACCTCCCATTGAAAACCTTGATTTAGCAGGTGTCTATCGTCTAAACCACCTCACGGATGCGGAAGCCATTAAAAAAGCCCTGGATGCCGGTGAAGTGAACGATGTGGTGATTATTGGTACCGGGTTTATAGGAATGGAAGCCCTGGATGCCATTTTCAGCCCCAGACGTGCTGTAACCATGGTAGAGTTCAAAGAAACTTTATTACCTGGCATCCTTGATCCCGATATGGGCAAACTGCTGTATAAGAGTTTATATGAACAAGGTTTAGAAGGACGCTTTGGTGAAAAGGTGCTTAAGTTAGAGGGTGAAGACGGTCGGGTAACCAAGGTAATCACCGATAAAGGAGCCATTGATGCCGATGCAGTTATTTTAGCTGTGGGTGTACGCCCCAATGTTAAATTAGCCCAAGAGGCTGGGCTCACCATTGGTGAAACCGGAGCAATTGCCGTCAATGAATATTTGCAAACCAGTGACCCAGATGTTTATGCCTTGGGTGACTGTGCCGAAAACACCAATATAATAACCGGCAAAAAGGCCTTTGCTCCCATGGCTACCTATGCCAACCGTCAGGGACGTGTGGTAGGTGACAATGTACTTGGTGGCAAATCGACCTTCAAAGGTATCCTGGGAACGGGCGTACTGCACTGCATGGATATGAACGTGGCTCGCACCGGTTTGGGTGAAGTCCAAGCCAAAGCCCTGGGCTATGATATTGAAACCATCACAGTGTCTACCTTTGATATGACGCACTATCACCCCGCAAGCAATAAGATCATCATTAAGATGATTGCCGAAAAAGGCAGCCAAAGGGTGTTAGGTATGCAGGGTATTGGTAAAGGTGAAGTGGCTAAGAGGGCGGACGTAGCAGCCACCATGATCAATTACGGTGGAACCCTGGACGATCTGTTAAACTTAGACCTTGGCTATGCGCCTCCTTATAATACACCCATTGATCCCATGGTTCATGCGGGTAATGCACTAAAGAATAAGTTGGATGGCATTGCTAAGACCTATACCCCGGAAGAAGTGCAAGCTAAAATAGAGAAGGATGAAGACTTTGTCCTGCTGGATGTTCGTCCACCTCATCAGTTCAATATGCGCAATATTAAGGACAAACGTACCCAACAACTTACCTTGAGTGAACTCCGAGATAAACTGGATCAAGTACCAAGGGATAAGGAAATTGTTACCGTATGCGTCATGGGGTCCCGGGCCTACGAAGGTGCCCGTATCCTGGAGGGTGCAGGATTTAATAATGTGAAATTTATGGAAGCCGGCATGGAAGGCTGGATCTTTGATCTGGACGATTTATAAGAAAACGTGAGGGCCTGTGCAATTTGCACAGGCCCAATTTAGTTATGCGCCATTAGCCAAAAGCGAACGGTGCATAGCTAAATTGGGATTATAGTCCTCTTTTTGGTCCGATTAAAAGGGTTTTTGCAAAGGGATCAAGAAAATTTAAATTAGAAGAAGAATCATTTTATATTACAAAGGAGGTTAAAATGAAAAAGTATCTTATTTTGTTGCTATCCCTGATGGTTTGTTTTTCTTTTATCCTGCCGGCGGGGGCCGGGGAGTTGTCCGGGGATAAGAGGGCTTTATTGGAGAAGATCAATACCAGTATCAGCGAAATGAATATGGACCTATCATCCACTGCCACCGGTTTTTCGGAATACAAATTAAATGAACTAACTGGCGGGGCATTGCTGATGGTACCTCAGTTAGCCAATATGCAGGGTGCTAAGATATCCTTTGACTATAATTTAAATGCACCTGCTGGACAGATGGGCATGCAGTGGAAAATGAATTATCAAGGGAAAACCTACCAGGGTGACCTTTATCTTGATGGATCAAGAATTATCTTTACCAAAGATTTTCTGGTCATGATCAAGGAGATCAGCCCTGCCACAAAGATACCGGACTTAAATACAATGCCCCAATATCTTTATGTGGATCAACCGGAATTTGCTCAGATGTGGAGCAGCCCGTGGCTTGGTTCCCAAATAAACCGGATACTGCCACTACAAAACGAATTGCTTACATTCTTTTTAGAAGCCATACCAAACAACACGATTAGCAGTAACGGCAGCGAGTTAAAGATTTCCATAAACCAACAACAGTTTGCCGCTTGTTTAGCAGGCATCATGGAAAAAGTTCAAAAAGAGCCGGAACGTTTTGCCGACCTGATGGCAAAGTACATCACAACCCTGGATCCCAACCAGAGCGATGATGAGCTAAGGTCAGAAATCCTGGCGGGTCTTAAAGAAGATAATAATAAAGTTACCAGTGCTGATGATATCGTCAAATCAATGGCTGAAGCGGGCCTGGAGTTTAGAAACTTGACCTATGTCGTACCCAGGGGTAAAAATGGCCCCGGAAGTTTCTCATTAAATATGGGTATCAAAAATCCAACCACCTCTGAGTCCCTCGGTGAAATGGATTTTAAAGTTGATCAAGTAAAAAATGGGGATAAAGTTACAGGCGACATGAATATGGAGATTAGTGGCGTGGTAAAGGAGCAAAACATTCGTTTTAGCCTTAAGCTGGTAGGGGATTATGACCAAACCAAAACCAATGCCACATCAAATACGGCCTTGACCATTCGTGTTGACCAGGGCTCCATGAAAATGTTGAATCTGGGACTGGACATCCTCTCCCAAGCCAAGGTTGATAAGAATGTTGAGACTTCGGTACCAGTATTAACACCGGAAAATAGCTTTAATTTAGAACAGTTAACCAATGAAGAAGAAGAGACTGTGCAAGCAAAGCTGCTTCCCGGTCTGGAAAAGTCAGTGCATGTGGTGATCAATGGCAAACCCCTTCATGCTGAGGTAAAACCAGTTATTAAGGAAGGTCGCACCATGGTGCCTCTGAAAAACCTTGCCGAGGCATTGGGGTGCAAGTTAAATATGATCAATGATCACGAACTGTACCTGGCCAAGGAAAATAACTATGTCATGCTCAGGCTGGGGGAAATAAAATACACGGTTAACGGTAAGGATAAAATACTAGATGTACCAGCCTTTGCGAAAAACGGCCAAATCCTGGTGCCCCTCCGCTTAATTGTCGAGGATCTTGGCTATCAGGTGAAAGCAGAGGGAGATGTGGTGTATATTACTGGTTATTAGTGGGTGTTGATTGTTGCCTGGCACCTTCGAATAAGAACTAAAACTAAACAGCTAAAAGCTGAAGGCTGAGGGCTGACGGCTAAAAAGAGTGCCAACTGGCACTCTTTTTTTTGGCATAAAATGGTTGTTTCCACAATATGTATAGGATAGGGAGGGGACAAACTATGTCTGTTTTGAGGCAATTACAAGTTCTTGATACCAATAAACTACCCTTGGATGAAGTGCTTAATTTACTTCCCCCCAACCTGCGTCAATTATTGGCTGAGCTTCCTCCGTCCATTAAAGAAGAGGTGGAGGAGATTCGGCTTAGGCAGGGACGGCCTTTGCTGCTGGGGTTGGCCCAGGGGGACTGTTTTGTCAGCGAGAGGGGCACAGTAACTGGTTCGCTGGCTGAGGCCTATGTTGTTAATCAGCAGGATGTAGAAAGAGCAACTCAACTGGTCAGCAGAAGTTCCCTTTATGCGCTGGAGGAAGAACTAAGGAATGGTTTTATTACCCTGCCCGGTGGGCATCGGGTGGGTATCACAGGGAAAGTCCTGACGGATCAAGGTGGTATAAAAAACATCAAATATATTTCCGGTTTTAATTTTCGTATTTCCAGGGCGGTATTGGGGGCTGCGGATAATCTTTTACCCTATCTTATTTCCCCGGAGGGGCGGTTTTATCACACGGTATTGGTATCGGCACCTCGCTGTGGCAAAACCACGATGCTAAGGGATTTAATTCGAAGACTCAGTGAGGGTATTCCAGAGTTAGGTTTTTCCGGTGTAACCGTTGGTGTGGTGGACGAGCGTTCGGAAATTGCCGGTTGCTTTAGGGGTATCCCCCAGCGGGATATTGGACCAAGAACAGATGTTTTAGACGCTTGTCCTAAGGCTGCTGGCATGATGATGCTGCTTCGCTCCATGGGACCAGCAATCATTGCCACCGATGAGATTGGACGGCAGGAAGATGTGGCGGCACTGGAAGAGGTTCTTAATGCCGGAGTAAAGGTACTTACCACCGTTCACGGTTCTTCTCTGGAGGAATTAGCCGATCGTCCAGCCTTACAATACCTCTTTAAAATTAAAGCCATTCAAAGGTTTGTTTTACTAAGTAGGTCAAGGGGAGTAGGAACGATAGAAGACATCATTGACGGCCGGACCATGAGGTCGTTGGGGGTGAAAAGGTGTTAAAAATAATTGGTGCCATGGTGGTAGTGGTGTTTTGTACCTTGATCGGCATGACCGTAGCCAGCAGCTATAGCCGTAGGCCCGGCGAGATACGATCACTGTTGAATGGCCTGCAAATCCTGGAAACAGAGATTTCCTATGGGGCGACGCCCCTGCCAGATGCCCTGGCCAGTGTTGCGTCACGTTGTGACCAAAGGGTAGCCCTGCTGTTTAGCCGGGCCAGTGCGGAACTAATGAGTATGAGGGGAGCCACAGCCAGAGAAGCCTGGGAAATTGCCTTAGGTGAGTATTATCCGAAGTCGGCTTTAAATAAAACAGACCGAGCCATTTTAATGGAATTGGGGACCAGTCTGGGTGTATCCGATCGGGAGGACCAAGTAAAGCATCTCGTACTGGCCAAAGAACAATTAAAATTAGAACATGCTAAAGCCGAAGATGCTTCCCAAAAAAACGCCAAGGTCTATAACTATTTGGGATTCCTAGGGGGACTGACAGTTGTACTAATCCTTATTTAAGAGAGGGGATAGGATGGATGGGCAATATTGATCTGATTTTTAAAATTGCCGGGGTTGGTCTGTTGACAGCCGTGTTGACAACACTTTTGAAAGAGTACAAAAAGGACGACTACGCTGTTTTGGCAACTTTAGGGGGCTTAACCGTAGTCCTTTTTTGGGTGGTGCAACTTCTGGGGGGCTTGTTTGATCAAGTAAAATCGGTCTTTAAGTTGTTTTAGAGAAAAGGGGTCAGGGCTATGGATATATTACAAATTGTTGGGCTGGGTTTAGTTGTTTGCATTCTCGCTATCATCCTGCGCCAGCAGAAGCCACCCATGGCTACATTATTGACCATGACAGCAGGCATTATCATATTTTTTATCATGATGCCGCAAATCGCAGCAGTATTTAATGTTCTACGGGATCTCGCAAGCCAAGCCAATGTAAGCATGGCTTACATGGGTACCATTTTAAAAATTGTAGGAATAGCCTACATCGCGGATTTTGGTTCCCAGATTTGCCGGGATGCCGGGGAAAGTACTCTGGCTTCTAAAATAGAATTTGCAGCCAAGATTATTGTGCTGGTGATGGCAGTACCTATTATTGTGGCGGTGCTGCAATCCCTAATAAAATTGGTGCCTTAAGGTGGGGAGAAGGTTGCCCAAAAAGATCATTTATACCTGGATATTGATATGTTTGCTCCTGGCTCCGGTACCAGTGCAGGCGGCACCTGAACAACCAAGTTTAAGCACCGGGGGGCAACTGGCTGAGCTGGAAATGAACAAACTGGAAGAGTTTATGGAACATCTTAACTCAGAAATTGAGGGAGCTGTTCCCACGCTTAATTTTAAAGAACTGGTGACCCAAGTAATAAAAGGGGACTTAGATTGGCAGGTTTCGGATATATTTACGGGTCTCTTTAAGTTTTTCTTTAAGGAAGTAGTAGCCAACGCCTCCTTGTTGGGCAAGCTGGTGGTCTTGGCGGTTATTTGTGCGGTCTTACAAAATTTAATGTCCGCCTTTGAAAAGGGAACCACGGGTAAATTAGCCTACTCGGTTAGTTATCTGGCCCTTGTTTCACTGGCCATTGGCTCCTTTACCCTGGCCGTTAATATTGGCATGGAAGCCATTGACAACATGGTTCTTTTTATGCAGGCATTAATGCCCCTTTTATTAACCCTCTTGGTTGCCATGGGGGGAGTGGCCTCCACGGCGATCTTTCATCCGATTATTTTTGGGTCCATAACCACCATTGGTACAGTCATAAAAGTTATCGTTTTTCCCTTGATTTTTTTCTCCGCGGTCTTAAACATCCTAAGCAACCTTTCAGAAAAGTTTCAAGTGTCCCGGTTAGCAGATCTGCTAAAAACAGTAGCCATGAGTGTGTTAGGTTTGTGTACAACCATATTTCTTGGTGTTTTTTCCATTAAAGGTGTAGCTGGTTCCGTTACGGATGGTGTTGCCATACGGACTGCGAAATTTGCCACTGATGCCTTTATCCCGGTGGTGGGGGGGATGTTCTCCGACGCTCTGGATGCGGTGATTGGTTCGTCCCTATTAATCAAAAATGCCGTGGGTATTGTGGGAGTTGTGATCATTTTTATCCTAACCATCCTGCCAATGCTCAAAATTTTTGCTGTGGCCTTTGTCTATAAGTTAGCAGGGGCTTTGATTCAGCCAGTGGGGGATAAACAAATGGCGGATTGTTTGACGAGTCTGGGAAAAAGCTTGCTAGGTATTTTTGCAGCTGTGGCCACCGTTGGCTTATTGTTTTTCTTTGCTATAACGATCGTTGTGGGCATGGGTGATTTAATGACCATGTTACGTTAAAGAGGGGTTGGTGTTTTTGGAAAGCATTAAAGAACTGGTACAGGTTCTGGTCATCCTCATCGTTATGGCTTTATTTCTGGAAATGCTGCTTCCTAACAGCCAAATGCAGGGTTATGTGAAGATGGTCATGGGTTTGGTGGTTATTGTGGTTGTTCTAGAGGCTGGGGCCAATTTAATCCACCAGGATTTTAAATTTGATTTACCGGCCCTAACCGCCAGAACCCAGGAACCGCCACTGGAGAGCCTTATTCATGATGGACAAAGGTTGGCCGGGCTGCAAAAACAGGAAGCCATGAAAGAATATCAGCAGGGCATTGAGAAACAGGTGCTGGCTTTAGCCAGGCTTCAAAGCAATGTAAATATAGCTGGGGTTAAGGTTACGACAACGGATGATCCCCAGGACCCCAATTATGGCAGATTAACCGGTGTGGTACTGGAGATTGCCAAGGAACCAGCGGATGATCGGCAAATAACAAAAATAGAGACGGTGGATATAGCCGTTGGAGGCTTGCCAGACAACCAGGATACTTCACCAATCAATAATAAGGAAGCCCAGCAAGTGGCACGGAATGTAGCAAATTTTTATAATATTCCCCTGGAGCAAGTTAGGGTTGTGGAGCGAAAAGAATAAAGGATTTGTGAAATACCCAAAAAGGAGGTTGTTCGATGAGCTGGTGGAAAAAACTCGTTGGCGATGGAGAAGAGGAGGGGCCCAAAAAAGAACAACTTAAAAAGGTCAAAATGATGATTGTAGGTGCTGTCATTGGCATAGGACTATTGGTTATGGGTAGTTTAGGGCAGGAAAAACAAGTCCAATCACTTCCCTCAACCCCAGACAAGGTCGAAGTAAAGGCCAAGGAAAACCAAAGGGTAAATACAGCGATGGCCTCGGAAGAGGATTTTCTGGCCCAAAAGCTATGTGAAATGCTGGAACAAGTGAATGGTGCCGGGGAAGTAAAGGTAACCATTCGGCTGGAAAATTCGACCCTGACAGAATATGCCATCAATACATCCACCGGTAAGAAAACCACCCAGGAAAAGGACCAGTCCGGTGGCACCAGAACCCTTACGGAAGATACCGATACAGGTCAATTGGTATTGGTGACCCGTGGTGGTGAGGAAACTCCCGTCATGAGCAGAGAAATTGCCCCCACAGTGGCAGGGGTACTGGTTGTGGCAGATGGAGCAGATAATCCTCGGGTTAAGGCACAGTTGTTTAGAGCTACTCAGGTGGCTCTGGGAATTGAACCACACAAGGTTATTGTTATGGCCAGAAAGGCAGGTGCCTAATATGTCCAAGCGCTTCATGTTTCTCGGGTTATTAACGGTGGCGGGCCTTGCCTTATTAGCCGTGGGCTGGCAAGGAGGTATTCATGAGATTAAGGAAACGACGAATCTTACCAACAGACCACCGGTGCAGGAGGCTGCCCCCTTGGAGGTTGATGGGAAGGTTTTTGTTAAACCCGATAGTACCCCCTCAGGCAATGCCGTAGAGGTGCAGCAAGAAAAATCCCCGGCAGAGGTCAATGATGTCCTCAATGATAACGGCGGCTTCTTTGTGGAGTATCGTTTGGAACGGGAAAGAAGCCGGGGGCATCAAATTGAGATAGCCAGGGAAATTATTAATAACACCCATTCGGACCCGGAGGTCAGGAAAAAGGCGCAGGAGCAAATGTATGTTATCAGCAATAATTTACAAAAGGAATTGGAGGTAGAAAGTCTGATTCGGGCTAAGGGTTATCAAGATTCTGTGGTATTCTTAGAAGGAAAAACAGTGACCGTTGTTATCCAAGCGAGGGATTTAACCCAAGAGGACGCCATTAAAATCACGGACTTGGTATCCCGCAGCACCCAGGCCCAACCGCAGAATATCGTGATTATACCGAAGAGTTAACGCCAGCCGCCGTCTGTCAGCCGCTTTTTTGCAGGTATTGCTGAAGGGTTATGGCGGGCGATGGAGGCCCATGGCCTCGGGTCCATCCAGCGGTTGTTTTTAGCTGACGGCTAAAAAAATCTTGTCAAAAAGAAGGGCTTTTTGGTAAAACCATAGAATATTGTATACTTGTGCTTCTTTAGTAGCCAATCCTCCAGTACTTATATATAATCAACTATAGGATAATTTTTTTTACGGCAACTGACAAAGCTCAGGTTGTTGCACAAATACAATAACCTGAGCTTTCTGTTACTTATTGCTGGGGGAGGAGGAACGAATGAGTAACCATTTAAAAATTACTGATACAACCCTGCGTGACGGACACCAGAGCCTGTGGGCAACCCGGATGGCTACTGATGATATGCTGCCCATAGTGGAGAAGTTGGATCAAATGGGCTACCACTCTTTGGAGGTTTGGGGTGGCGCAACCTTTGATGTTTGCTTACGCTTTTTAAATGAAGATCCCTGGGAACGTCTCCGTTTGATTAAAAGGCATGTTAAAAATACCCCCCTGCAAATGCTACTACGGGGACAGTCTTTAGTGGGATATATGCACTACCCTGACGATATTTTAGAAGCGTTTATTCATAAAACCGTAGAAAGTGGTATGGATATTATTCGGATCTTTGATGCTCTGAATGATATTCGAAATATGGAAAAGGCCATCGAGGTTACCAAAAAGGCCGGTGCCCATGCCCAGGCAACGGTGGTCTATACCGTAAGCCCGGTGCATACCACTGAACACTATTTGGAAACTGCCCTGCGCTTAGAGGAACTGGGTGCTGATTCCATCTGTATTAAAGATATGGCGGGTCTTTTAGCACCGTATAAATCCTATGAACTGGTTAAGTTATTTAAGGCGCATCTCAGTGTGCCGATACAATTACACTGCCACTATATCGGTGGTATGGCAGTGGGTGCCTACCTAAAGGCTGCTGAAGCCGGCGTGGATATCGTAGATACTGCTTCGGTGCCCATGGCTTTCGGTGCCTCACAGCCACCGGTAGAGACTGTGGTACGGGCACTGAAGGGTACCCCCTATGATACCGGACTGAGTATTAAATCCCTGTTTGAAGTGGCTCAGTATTTTGAAGATGTGAGAAGATCACTGGGCCAGCAGCGGGGTGTAACACGGATTACGGATATGAGAGTATTTGAACACCAGGTCCCAGGGGGCATGATTTCCAACCTTGTATCCCAATTGGAAGAACAAAAGGCCTTGCACCGGATAGAAGAGGTGTTAGAAGAGATACCCAGAGTAAGGGAAGAACTGGGTTATCCGCCTCTGGTTACCCCAACCAGCCAAATTGTTGGCACCCAGGCTGTCCTAAACGTATTAACCGGGCAACGGTATAAATTGATTCCCGGTGAAGTAAAACTCTATGTGGAAGGCTACTACGGCAAACCTCCTGCCACCATTGATCCTGCCATTAGCCGCAAGGTATTAGGTGAAAAGGAAGCCATTACTTGTCGCCCTGCCGACTTGCTGGAGCCAAAACTGGATAAACTAAGAAATGAGATTAAGGATTTAGCCATCAGTCAGGAAGATGTCTTAAGTTATGCATTGTTTCCCCAGGTGGCACGTAAGTTTTTTGAAGCGCGCAAAAGGGGAGAAACGGGCCCGCATCGGAAGGAAGCATCCATTAAACCTGGGGCACCCGCCGATTTCAGCAGTACCAAGAGAACCAAGGAGGCCAGTAATATGAACCTTAGTGAATTAAGAGAGCTAATTAAAGTATTGGATCAAACGGATATTACCGAAATAGATCTGGAGAGCGACGGCGTTAAAGTATCAATTCGTAAGGGCGGCAAGGTAACAGCCAGTGTGACAACTGCCCCTGCTAAGCAAACAGCGGAAGCTCCGGTCAGTGAAGCACCACAGGCTGAAGCAACCCCTGCGGCAGAAGCCCCGGCGGCTGCAGCCCAGCCTTCAGATGATTTAATTGCTGTTACCGCACCCATGGTGGGTACCTTTTACAAAGCACCATCACCGGATGCCGCTCCCTTTGTTAAGGTAGGGGATGTTGTAGAGAAGGGCCAGACCCTTTGCATCGTTGAAGCGATGAAATTGATGAATGAAATCGAAGCAGAACATGCTGGTGAAGTTATGCAAGTTCTTGTTGAAAATGGCCAGCCGATTGAATATGGACAACAATTGTTCTTGATAAGAAAAAAGTAGGGAGAACACATGTTTAAAAAGATATTAATTGCTAACCGGGGTGAGATTGCCCTACGTATTATTCGGGCTTGTCGGGAGTTAAACATTAAAACAGTGATGGTTTATTCTGAAGCTGACCGTGATAGTTTAGCTGTTAGATTGGCTGATGAAGCGTATTGTATCGGGCCGGCTCCTTCTGGCAAAAGCTACTTAAACATTACCAATATCATTAGTGCCGCTGAAGTATCAGGGGTGGATGCGATCCACCCCGGGTACGGTTTTCTGGCCGAAAATGCAGGTTTTGCAGAAATATGTGAAGACTGTGGGATAACCTTTATTGGGCCTTCCCGTCATGCCATTGAATATATGGGCAATAAAGCTTTGGCCCGCAGCACCATGATCAAAGCTGGCGTACCAGTGGTGCCTGGCTCTGAGGGGGCCGTCAGCAATGAGGATGAAATTATGGCCACCGCCAAGGAAATTGGTTATCCGGTATTGATCAAGGCTTCCGCTGGTGGCGGGGGACGCGGCATGAGGGTAGCACACAGTGAAGTAGATCTGATGAAAGCTATCAATACTGCCAGGAACGAAGCCCAGGCAGCCTTTGGCAATGGGGATGTCTATTTAGAGAAATATGTGGAGCAACCCAGACATATTGAATTTCAAATCCTCGGGGACAACGAAGGCAATGTGGTTTACCTTGGGGAAAGGGATTGCTCTGTTCAGCGAAGGAACCAAAAGGTAATTGAGGAGGCCCCATCGGTTGCCCTGACCCCTGAATTGCGCCGGAAAATGGGTGAAACTGCGGTTAAGGCTGCCCAGGCGGTCAATTACTATAATGCGGGAACGGTGGAATTTCTCTTAGACATTAATAACAATTTCTACTTTATTGAAATGAATACCAGGATTCAAGTTGAACATCCTGTAACGGAATTAATTACCGGCATTGATTTAATTAAGGAACAAATCCGTATTGCTGCCGGAGAATCTTTGGGCTATGGTCAAGATGATATTCGGATTGATGGTTGGGCCATTGAGTGCCGCATAAATGCTGAGAATCCGGATAAAAACTTCATGCCTCACCCTGGTACCATTACTTTATATCATCCGCCAGGTGGTCCAGGGGTTCGTCTGGATAGTGCTGCTTTTGCCGGCTATGCCATCCCGCCCTTTTATGACTCGATGATAGGCAAGCTTATTGTCTGGGGCAGGGACAGGGATGAAGCCATTGCTAGAATGCAAAGGGCCTTGGATGAATTTGTCATCGAAGGGGTGCCAACCACCATTTCTTTCCATAAAAAGGTCCTGAATAACGCCTTTTTCCGTCGTGGTGAGGTCTATACAAACTTTATCCAGCGGCGTATGCTGCCCGACTAGTGCTGCAGTTGCTGTGACTAGTCCCAATATGCTATAATCACTATGAAGGATTGGATAATTTTGGAGGTGTAGCCATGTCAGATAATAAGCGTGATATTGTGGTTATGACGCCCCAGGATGGTTTGGGTGGTATCCGCATTGCTGATGATGTAGTAGGTGTAATCGCAGGTATGGCAGCAACGGAGGTTGCTGGTGTTGCCGGTATGAGTGGTGGTATCGGTGGCGGCATTGCAGAAATGCTGGGCAGAAAAAACCTGTCCAAAGGGGTAAAGGTTGAAGTCGGGGAAAAGGAAGCTGCCGTTGACCTATTTGTTATTGTGGAGTTTGGCGTGCGTATTCCCGATGTGGCTACCCAAATTCAAATGAATGTTAAACGTGCCATTGAAGGAATGACAGGTCTATCGGTGGTTGAGGTTAATATTCATGTGCAGGGAGTTACTTTCCCTAACACAGATACAAAAGAAGATGAGTCTAACCGAGTTAGGTAAAACTTAAAAGCAGCGAAAAAGATCGGAACCAATAGCAACATTGGTTCCGCATTTTATATTTTATCTCGAAAATTTTACCTTTGTACTTTCGGGAATAACTGAATGCAGCTATGAAAACTTTGTGTCAGCCTGAGCGATAGCGAAGGATCTAAGGTTTAGCTTTCCAAATGTTAGAAGATCCTTCGCTGTCGCCCGGGATGACAAAGATTTTTGGCAACACGGGTTCCTGGTTTTTCCTTAGAAAGTACCAGTAAAACTAGCATTTTTAATTTAAGCTGGTAATAGTATGCTAGTATAAATTGCTTTTATTTTGCAACAGTTCATAGTAATATAAAAAAGGGAGGGGATGTTATGAGCCCCTTTGACCGTATTTTACTCATTATTTACAGCCTGGTAATATCGGTTGGGTGCCTGCTGTCCTTAGCCATTGTCTCTGGTTGGTGGCAGCAACCTTTGCATCTTTTATGGCAAAGGCCCAACGTTTATGAGATGCAGATTTATCTTGCAATTTTTATAGCCATACTCTTATTACTGGGTTTGCGATTGTTGTGGGTAGCTCTAAGCCGACGCCAAACCGGTAAAGCAGTGGTGCATGACTATATATTAGGACAAGTAAGAATATCAGTCCTAACCATTGAGAATCTGGTTAAGAAGGTGGTACACCAAATACACGGTGTTAAAGAGGTCAAGCCTAGGGTAGTGCAAACCTCACGGGGCCTGGCCTTGCATATTCGGGCGATTGTAGCTCCGGATATCAGCATTCCAGAGGTAAGCCGGGAAATACAGCAACGTGTTCAGGAATATCTCTCACAAACCACCGGGATAACTGTAAATGACATCAAGGTCATCGTAGATAACATATCCAACACCCGTCCTAGGGTAGAGTAAAACCAGCCAAAGGAGGGTGAAAATGCTAGCAAAAATTTTTGAAAAAATTGTCGAAAACCATAAGGGGAAAGCGATAGGGATTTTTCTTGGGCTGGCCTTTGGCTGGTTTGCCATCACTTACGGTTTTTTTAAAGCTTTATTTGTGGCCTTCTGTATCATCATTGGTTATTTTATTGGCAGAGGTATCGATGAAAGATTTGATTTTCGAAGGGCCATGGATTGGCTTTTTCGGGATCGTTGGTGAACCAAGGAAATATCTATGTAAGTACAGTTAATTGGGAAAACTAATTATAAATATTTGATTTTGAGGAGGTCCTAACTTGGGCAGAAGGCAGGCCAGAGAAACTGCACTGCAAGTATTATTTCAAATCGACTTAGGCAAAACCGAACCAAACCTTGCCCTCACGAATACTGCAGAGGAGTTTGGGGCTGGTCCCCAGGAGATTGAATTTGCCCGACAATTAGTTTGGGGTACCCTGGAACATCTAGAGGACATTGATGCGATGATTACCGGTGTGAGTAAGGAGTGGCAATTAAACCGTATGGCCAACGTTGACCGCAATATCATGCGGTTAGCTCTTTATGAAATAAAGTATCGATCTGATATTCCGGAAAGTGTGTCAGTAAACGAGGCATTGGAGTTGGCCAAGGTTTTTGGCAGCCCGGATTCCGCCCGTTTTGTGAACGGGATCTTAGGCAAGTTATTAGATAACAACAAGGACGAAGCAATAGCAGCCTTAGGCAATCAAGAATAAATAAATATAAAACCTTGATGCCCAAAGACCTAATTTTATATGCTTCGGAGAGGAGGAGATCAGGTTGTATCAAATCGTAGCAAAGAGAACCCTGGCACCAGCTATTCATGAGTACGAGATTCTGGCACCTAAAGTGGCCAAAAAAGCCCGGGCAGGACAATTTATTATTGTAAAAGTCGATGAAAATGGTGAAAGAATACCTCTAACCATTGCCGATTTCAACCGGGAAGCTGGTACTGTCACAATTGTTTTTGCTGAAGCAGGGTATTCTACCAAAAAACTTGGTCAATTAAATGCTGGGGATGCCGTCCAGGACTTTGTAGGTCCCTTGGGTGTTCCTTCCCATGTGGACAAGTTTGGCACCGTGGTGATGGTAGCTGGTGGGGTAGGTGTTGCCCCTGTATTCCCCATCGCTAGGGAAATGAAAGCAGCGGGAAATCATGTGGTGGGTATCATGGGTGCCCGAAACAAAGATTTGATTTTCTGGGAAGAACCCATGCAAGAGGCCTGTAATGAACTGCTTGTCACCACAGATGACGGCTCTTATGTACGCAAAGGCTTTGTCACGGATGTCCTGCGCGAATATATTGAAAAAGAAGGCAAACCTGCTATGGTTATGGCCATTGGGCCACTGCCGATGATGCGGGCTGTGGTTAATGTAACGAAGGAATATGATATTAAAACCATGGTTAGCTTGAACTCAATTATGGTAGATGGCACAGGTATGTGTGGTGCCTGTCGTGTGACCATCGGTGGCGAGACCAAATTTGTCTGTGTGGATGGACCTGAATTTGATGGCCACCTGGTGGACTTTGAAGAACAGATGATCCGTTCCCGTCAATATAAGTCCGAAGAGCAGCAAGCCCTGCAGAAAACCACCTGTGGTTGTGGTGGAGGAGGTAAGTGCCATGGCTAAAATTATTCCTAAAAAACATGCAATGCCTCATCAGGACCCCCAGGTAAGGGCCAAGAACTTTCAAGAGGTGGCCCTTGGCTATACAGAAGAGCTAGCTTTGGCAGAGGCTGAACGCTGCCTTAATTGTAAAAAACCACTGTGTAAGCAGGGTTGTCCCGTAAGCGTAGATATTCCTGAGTTTATTTCCTTAGTTAAGGAACGTAATTTTGATGAAGCCGCCAAGGTCATCAAACGTACCAATGCTTTACCAGCGGTTTGCGGACGGGTTTGTCCCCAGGAAAGCCAATGTGAGAAGTTCTGTATTGTTGGTAAAAAGAATGAACCAGTGGCCATTGGCCGTTTGGAACGTTTTGTGGGCGATTATATCGTAAATAAAGAAGCCGCCATTGAAAAGGCTGATCCCACTGGCTACAAAGTGGCCATTGTTGGTTCTGGTCCCGCGGGCTTAGCCTGTGCTGCTGACCTAGCTCGGTTAGGACATGCTGTGACCATGTTTGAAGCCTTGCATACCCCTGGTGGTGTGTTAATGTATGGTATTCCCGAATTCCGTCTGCCCAAACACATTGTGCAGAAGGAAATCGAAAACTTAAAGAAAATGGGCGTTGAAATTGAAACAAACGCCATTGTTGGTCAAATCACCTCTCTGGATGAACTATTCCAAGAGGAAGGTTTTGATGCAGCTTTTCTGGGCACCGGAGCAGGTACACCCTACTTTATGAACCTGCCGGGAGAAAACCTAAACGGTGTTTATTCTGCTAACGAATTTTTAACCCGTTCGAACCTAATGAAAGCCTATTGTTTCCCAGCGTGTGATACACCCGTTAAGGTTGGCAAAAAGGTAGCTGTTTTGGGTGGCGGCAACGTAGCGATGGACGCAGCTCGGACGGCTCTGCGCTTGGGTGCCGAAGAGGTCTACATTGTTTATCGTCGTTCCCGGGCGGAACTGCCTGCTCGTTTAGAAGAAGTGGAGCACGCCGAGGAAGAAGGAGTAAAGTTCCTCTTCTTGACCAATCCAACCAAATATGTAGGCAATGAAGAAGGTTGGTTAACGGGTTTGGAGTGCCTCAAAATGGAACTAGGTGAACCAGATGCCTCCGGCCGCCGGAAGCCAGTTCCCATCGACGGGTCTGAATATGTTTTACCAGTAGATGTAGTTATCGTAGCTATCGGCCAAGGGCCTAACCCCCTGCTCACCAGTACAACCCCGGATTTAGAAACCAATAAACGGGGTAACATCGTAGCGGATGAATCCGGTAAAACCTCCAAGGATGGGGTTTACGCCGGTGGCGACGTTGTCACTGGTGCCGCCACAGTAATCAAGGCCATGGGTGCTGGCCGCACTTCAGCCAATAGTATTCACGAGTATTTAATGTCTAAGGGACCCAAGAAAAACTAATTCCGCTAGGACAAAAGTGTATCGCTTCTACGGGGGCGATACACTTTTAGGTTTCATATTTAGATAAGTGAAACCCATCAAATTACCAGGTGCTATCGTTATCCCCCTGAGCGACTTTTGGCGGAGCAAATGGGGATAACGATAGCACCCCCCGCTGATGCAATATTACGAAGGATTTAAAGTTCTTCTTGACAATTTTGTAAAAAAACCTCAAACTTTTGTGTTAAATAAAAAACAGTGAAAGGGATACTCCATGAAAATCCTTTCGGTTTCAGAACTAACCAAATACATAAAGGATAAGTTTGAAAATGATTTCTTTTTGTCAAACCTATGGGTAAAGGGAGAAATATCAAATCTTAAGCTGCATAGTTCCGGACATGCCTACCTAACCCTCAAGGATAAGGACTGCAGTATAAAAATAGTCATGTTTCGCTCCCGGGCCAGGAGACTGCTCTTCCGTCCGGAAAACGGCATGTCAGTAATTATTCAAGGCTACATTTCGATCTATGAAAGGGATGGCACCTATCAGCTCTATGCCGAGTCCATGGAACCAGATGGTGTTGGCGCTCTTTATATCGCCTTAGAACAATTAAAACAAAAGCTCGCCGCCCAGGGGCTTTTTGATAAGGAAAGAAAAAAGCCAATTCCCAGGATACCTAAAGTGATCGGCATCGTTACCTCTCCCACCGGGGCTGCCCTGCAAGATATGCTTAATATCATGAGACGCCGCTGGCCGAAGGTGCAGATCCTTTTAGCACCGGTTTTAGTGCAGGGTGAAGGGGCACCGGCATCCATTAGCAGAGGGATTGAACAAATGAACGGCCTGGGGACCGTAGACGTTTTAATTGTTGGCAGGGGCGGCGGTTCCCTGGAAGAATTGTGGGCCTTTAATACAGAGGCAGTGGCCATGGCCATTGCTAAATCTAAAATTCCGGTAATTTCAGCCGTGGGTCATGAAACGGACTTTACCGTGGCAGATATGGTAGCTGACTTGCGTGCCCCTACTCCCTCTGCGGCGGCTGAATTAGTGGTGCCAGATTGTCAAGAGATGGGTCGCTATTTAGGCACCCTGGAGAAACGGTTAGTAAAAGGGATGGCTAATTACCTGGACAAATCTAAACAGAGAGTCAAGCACTGCTTGGCCGCACCTTCCCTGCAAAGACCCTATCTGATCACTGGCAGCAGGCAACAAACCCTGGATCTACTAACCAATAATTTGCAGCGAAACGGCAAAATATGCCTAGCTGAGAGAACCTCTCAGTTGGCCAATTTAGCAGGAAAATTAAATGTACTAAGCCCCTTGGCCACCCTTGCCAGGGGATATAGTATCTGCAGTACAAGCAATGGGGATATCCTTAGCGATGCCACCAAGGTAGAGGTGGGACAGGGAGTGGAAGTAGTACTCCGGAAGGGTAAAATTTCATGCCAGGTTAAGGAAAAGCAAATTTGATGATTCGATTGATATTATTTTTTGGAAGGAGCCAGCATGACCACAATAATAGATGGAAAAAGAGTTGCAGCCATCCTGAGGGAAGAATTAAAGCAGGAAATTGCCACTGTCAAAGGGAAAGGTCTTGAACCTAAATTAGCCGTTATCCTGGTGGGGGATGATCCTGCTTCGGTGGCCTATGCCAAGTTTCTGGGCAAGGTCAGCCAAAATGCAGGTGTTTTGTTTGAACTTTATCCACTTTCAAAGGATTCTAGCCAAGAGGAAGTTATCCTCAAGATAAATGGCCTAAATGATGATAGGACTGTGCATGGCATTTTGATGATGATGCCATTACCCTCCCAGATTAATAAACAAAGGGTGATGGAAGCAATTTCGCCGTTGAAGGATGTTGATGGCTTGCATCCCTTTAATCGGGGACATTTGATTAGCGGGGGTATGTGTTTGCGTCCTGCCACTCCTTTGAGCTGCCTGGAGATCCTGAAACGCTCGGGTATTTCCTTGGAAGGAAAGCATATGGTGGTTGTGGGTCGTGGTGAAACAGTGGGTAAGCCGCTAATATTTATGGCATTGGCAGAAAACAGTACCGTAACGGTATGTCATAGCCGAACCAAGTGTCTAAGAGACTTTACCAGGCAGGGGGACATTGTAATTTCTGCGGTGGGTAAACCGGGGTTAATTACTGCGGATATGATTAAGCCCGGCGCAGTGGTAGTGGATGCCGGTATCTCTGAGGTTGCCGGCAATATCCTGGGTGATGTGGATTTTGCACAGGTTAAAGAAATAGCCAGTGCGATCACACCTGTACCAGGGGGAGTGGGCAGCCTAACCACCGTCCTGATGTTAAAGAACGTGCTTAAGGGAATGAAACTTCAGATGGCACATGAGATAGGAGTGAACCCCAGTTGTTAAGTTACCTTAATTGGTCCGTGGACGACCTTTTTACCAGGGCAGCAGCACCGGAACCAGAGCCAGGTGGCGGGGGGGTCTCGGCAATTTCTGCGGTCCTTGGCCTGGGCATGCTTGCCATGGTGGCCAAAATCTCCTTGGAAAAAGAGAAAGACCGGCAGCTAACGGATAAATTAAAGGAAATTCTGGTAATCCTGGGGGAAAACTCCTCATCCTTAAAGGCTTTGACCCAGCAGGATATGGAAGCTTACCAGGAGTTTCGACAGGCCCTGTCGCTGCCCAATAAAACCCCTGAGGAAAAAGCTCTGCGAGGAGAAAGGAAACAACAGGCTGCGATCCTTGCGGCAAAGGTCCCCTTGGAGATGGCCCACTGTTGTCTTCGGGGACTACGAGCAGCCAAAGACTTAGCCCATATTGGCAGCAAATATGCTATCAGTGACGTGGGAGTGGGCGCCAACCTGCTTGAAGCGGCCCTTAAGGGAGCTTTGCTTTTAGTGGATGCCAATATTCCTTATATAAATTTATCGAGTAAAACAAATGAATTGATAAGTCAAAGAACAACTCTTTTGGCAGAAGCAATAGAAATAAGTCTGGTTACCCAAAAAACAGTTCAAGAAAGAATGTAAAACTGGGGGACAAAACAATGGAAGAAAATAATCAAACCTTTGAACAGGCCTTGACCCGATTAGAAGAAGTTGTGCGAGAGTTGGAATCAACCCAGCTGCCCCTAAATCAGGCTTTGGATTTATTTGCCGAAGGGATTGCCTTATCCAAGTATTGCAACAACCTATTGGAGCAGGCGGAGCAAAAGATCAGTGTGCTAATGGCAGATGGTGAAATTAGAGATGCATCCATTGCCCTGTCAGGAGGAAATTGACGTGACCTTTAATGAGGAATTAAAACAGTGGTCAAAAGAGGTTGATCTTGCTTTAGAGCATTATCTGCCGTCTGCAGAGACCTATCCCATGATAATTCATGAAGCCATGCGCTATAGTGTTTTTGCCGGGGGCAAAAGATTAAGGCCTATTTTGGTAATGGCAGCGGCCCGGGCGGTGGGGGGCAGCAAAGAGAAAGTAATGCCTGTGGCCTGTGCCCTGGAACTGATTCATACCTATTCACTGGTGCATGATGATTTACCGGCCATGGATAATGATGACTTTAGACGCGGACGTCCCACAAATCATAAAGTATATGGGGAAGCAATGGCCATCCTGGTGGGTGATGCCTTACAAACCTTAGCCTTTGAATTAATTGCCCAGGCCGCAGAAGATTTCCCTGCCGCAGCAGTCAATCGGGTAACCTGGGAAATAGCGAGAGCAGCCGGTTCAGGGGGCCTGATAGGTGGTCAAGTGGTTGATCTGCTATCCGAAAAGCAGGAAATAAATGGAGCCACCTTAGAGTATATTCATAGGCATAAAACAGGTGCTTTATTTAGGGCGGCCATCCGGGCTGGTGCCATTCTAGGTGGGGCCACAGACAGTCAATTAGAGTCACTGACCCAATACGCTGAACAAATGGGATTGGCTTTTCAGATAAAGGATGATTTGTTGGATATTGAGGGTGATGAGGTAAAAATTGGTAAGCCCTTGGGCAGCGATCTAAAAAATCAAAAATCCACCTACCCGGCTATTTATGGTCTGGCTAATACCAAAAAAATGGCCGCAAGTGCCGCGGCAGAAGCAGTCAATGCATTAAAAGTTTTTAATCAGGAAGCGGAATTTTTAAGAGATATGATGCATTTTATTATCAATAGGGATCATTAGAAAATTATGCCCTTAAGGGTGCGCCAGGCCCATAGCGCACCCTCTTTAGGGCATAACCTAAAGGTCACAGGCAAGCGAGCCTTCGCTTTTCTTAATACGATCATCCTTAAAATCTTATACTTTCTGATAGTGCTAAAACCAAGCTTGAGCGATTGTCCATTTGAAAGAAAGAGTTTTTAGCGAGAATTTAGTCTTTCTTTCTGTTCGTGGGTCTAGTTTAACTTCAGGTGACATTTGAGACAGAAGTTTTCACATGTTATAATTCATAACGTACTTGAAACATAAGTTAATTGTAAGTGATGCAGTATCCTAGTCAACATTACCCTTCTGAAGACGGGCCTAAAAATCCGTTAAGGGCACATCGATGAAGTTCCTGGTTCTGGCTTTTGACGCCCAGTTGGGGGCTGGTACTGGGAGTTAAGGGGATGGGGCGACCTGCAATGGCATGTGGGTATCGACCCCGTCCCCGTGGAGACCCAAGTGCGTGGGGAGTCGGAAACGGCGAACTATGGCTTGGTTGTTAACCTGCATGTGGTGGGAAGCTGCGTGCAGTGTAGCCTGACTTGAAGTGGCATTGGTGGATTCCTCTGGTACAATCATACATACGGGCCCGTATGTATGATTGTGGGTTGAAACCCTTGCTGCAAAAGAGTCTAAGAAGGATTAATGTTGTCGAGGAAAACTCCTAGGCTGTTCGGCACCTGCCGAGGCAGATCAGGGATTAAAGTGTGGACTAAGTGGTAATCTAGCTCTGAGAGCGGCGACGCCTCGGATAGGGTTTAAAGGGAAACCGCCGGTTTGGCGACAGCCGGTACCGCTATGGGAAAACCTGCTGGACCTAAGCCACAACATTTACCTGATCTGCTACTCACTTATTACTATTTACATAAATGGAGTGAAAATTTTTGGGAAACCACAAAACCAATGTTTCTAGTCGGTATGTGTTTTTTATATTCATCGGTTCATTCTCATTAGCTGTTCTTTTTTCATTGTTATCTGAAACTATGACAAGGATCGTAAAAAGTGTTATTATATCCTTGTCCGGATTGCTATTTATTATACTAATAGGAATTTTTGCTGATATTATTGGGACCGCAGTAACTGCTGCCCAGGAGGCACCTTTTCATGCCAAAGCCGCCAAACGTATTCGCGGGGCAAAAGAAGGTGTTTTTTTATTACGCAATGCCGATAAAGTTGCCAATATATGCAATGATGTGATTGGGGATATTGCAGGAACCGTAAGTGGTGCTTTAGGTATATCAATTATGGTTAAAATAATCAATAGTAATCCCAAATTAGATGCCCTATGGGCCAATATAGTAATGACCGCACTAATTGCCTCCCTAACAGTTTCCGGTAAAGCGATGGGAAAAGCACTAGCCGTAACCAGGGCAAATGATGTAATATTCTTTGTAGGAAGGTTTTTGGCATATTGGGATATTACGGACAAAAAGTCTGTTAAAAAGAAGTAAAAGGTCTAAAAAGAGGGTGGACATTGATTGGATTCCTTATTAAAAAATATTTCTAGTCCCAAGGATATAAAAAGCCTAAATATGAAACAACTGAAGGGTTTAGCTCACGAAATAAGAGATGTGATCATTCAAACCGTCTCTCAAACCGGCGGCCATCTAGCACCAAACTTAGGGGTGGTGGAGCTTACGATTGCTTTGCACCGGGTTTTTGAGACACCCCAGGACCGCTTAATTTGGGACGTTGGACACCAAAGTTATGTACATAAATTGCTTACCGGCCGCCTGGAGCAGTTTGCAACTTTGCGCCAATATGGCGGTATCAGCGGCTTTCCTAAACCGGGGGAGAGTATCCATGATGCCTTTGCCACCGGCCATAGCAGCACCTCCATATCCGCCGCTCTGGGCATGGCTTTAACCAGGGATCTCAAGGGAGAAAATAATTCTGTGGTTGCGGTCATCGGTGATGGGTCTATGACTGGCGGTATGGCCTTTGAAGCGATGAACCACGCCGGCCATCTAAGGACCAATATGATTGTTGTCTTAAATGATAATGAAATGTCGATTGCACCAAATGTTGGAGCCTTGTCCGGGTATTTAAGCAGGTTAAGAACGGACCCCAAATATTCTAAGGGTAAAGATGAAATCTCAGATTTATTGCAAAAATTACCCCATGGTTCTAAACTGCTAAAATTAGCAGATCGGTTAAAGGACAGTCTAAAATATTTAGTGGTTCCCGGAATGCTTTTTGAAGAACTTGGTTTTACCTATCTTGGGCCAGTTGATGGACATGACATCAAAGCGGTTATTACCATGCTGCAGCAGGCTAAAACCGTAAGTGGTCCAGTGTTAGTTCATGTGCTTACGAAAAAGGGCAAAGGATATCAGCCAGCAGAACAAAACCCGGATTCTTATCATGGGGTGGGTCCCTTTGACCCGGATACCGGCGTAGTAAAGAAAAGCGAGGGCCCCCCAAGTTATACCGAGGTATTTGGGAAAACTCTTGTACAGCTGGCTAAAGAGGATGAAAGAGTGATTGGCATTACAGCAGCCATGCCCAGCGGTACAGGTTTAAACTACTTTGCCAAGGAGTTTCCCAAAAGGTACTTTGATGTGGGAATTGCCGAACAGCATGCCATAACCATGGCCGCAGGCATGGCTGCATCGGGGTATCGACCTGTGACAGCCATTTATTCAACATTTATGCAAAGGGCTTACGACCAACTCTTACATGATGTCTGCATGCAGAATTTACCCGTTACCTTTGCCATGGACAGAGGTGGTCTGGTGGGGGATGACGGTCCCACCCATCATGGTGTCTTTGACTTGTCCTTTTTACGCAATGTACCGAATCTAATCATTATGTCCCCGAAGGATGAAGCTGAATTACAACATATGTTTAAAACAGCTGTGTTCTATGATGGACCTGTGGCGATAAGATATCCCCGGGGCAATGGTGTGGGGGTTTCCTTAGCGGAGTCGCTAAAGTGTCTGCCCATTGGCAGGGGTGAAGTAGTAAGAGAGGGTACCGACGTGCTTCTCCTGGCCATTGGCAACATGGTGCAGGAAGCATTAAAGGCTGCTGAGTCTTTAAGTGCCCAGGGTATTGAGGCTGCGGTGATCAATGCCCGGTTTGCCAAGCCCCTGGATGAAGAACTTATCTTAAACTATGTTAAACGTATTGGGAATGTCGTAACCATAGAAGAACATGTTCTGGCTGGGGGTTTTGGCAGTGCTGTTCTTGAACTAATCGAATCAGCCGAACTTACGGATATCAAAATAAAAAGAATGGGCATTCCCGATGAATTTGTTGAACATGGCACCCAAGACATCTTAAGGGCCAATTATAACTTGACGTCTAATGGAATTGTTGATACTGTACTAAAAAATGGTGTACAAAACACGAAAATTCGTTCTTTAAAAGCTGTTCTTAAAAAAAGATAGATGGCCATGCTGCAAGGCAATCAACGGCTCATGGCCATCTTTCAAGCTAGCAAATTAAATTGGAGGCAATTTTACTTTGGCTGTTACCAGAGAACGTTTAGATGTCTATCTCGTAAACAATGGTTTTTTTCCCAGTCGGGAAAAGGCCCGAGCCGCGGTGATGGCCGGGCTCGTTTTTGTTGATGGGGAACGGGTAGATAAACCGGGTCATCCGGTGAAAGCAGAGGTTAAGGTACAAGTACAGGGCAATAAATTACCCTATGTTAGCCGTGGCGGCCTCAAATTGGAAAAAGCGATCAAGGCGTTTAAGATTGATTTAAAGGATCGAGTCGTCATTGATATCGGGGCATCCACCGGGGGTTTTACTGATTGCGCCCTGCAAAATGGAGCCAGCTTGGTTTATGCAGTGGATGTCGGCTATGGGCAACTGGCCTGGAAGCTTCGCTCAGACCCCAAAGTAATTAGTATGGAGCGTACCAATGTTAGATACCTAGAACCGGAAGCCTTGCCGGAAAAGCCCAGTTTTGCCACCATCGATGTATCTTTTATTTCACTGGCATTGGTGCTGCCCCGGGTAGACCTCCTAACAGAACCGATGACAGAAGGAGTTGCCTTGATTAAGCCGCAATTTGAGGCAGGCCGGGAGAGGGTCGGCAAAAAGGGAGTCGTTCGTGACCCGGCTGTCCATGTGGAGGTAATTGAAAAGATACTCAGGATCGTTCATGATTTAGGCTGGCAGGTGGCGGGTCTGGACTTTTCCCCGGTGCGCGGTCCCGAAGGAAATATTGAGTACTTACTCTACTTTACCAAGGGGCAACAGGGCAAGTTCATTGAACCCAAGGTCCAAGAAATTGTAAAGTGTGCCCATGGTACACGGGAGTAACCATCCGAAGCTATGGGAGGTGTTATGATGCTTCCTAGCGATTTTTTGATTATCGGCGTCATTATTGGAGCTGTCATCATTTATAATTTTCTTAAACGAGGCCAATCCTATATTGCTAGAAGAAGAGTGTTAAAGGCAGGCAGAGCGGAGAGCGCTGCCAGGAAATACTTAGAAGCAGAGGGCTATACGGTGCTGGCAGTACAGGAGCGGGTACCTGTTGTGACAAAGGTCAATGGTAAGCCCCATCAAAGCTATATTAAGGCCGATCTAATTGTACAAAAAGGGAAACAAATTTTTGTGGTGGATGTAAAAACGGGGGAAACGGCTCAAAGGCCGGTTTCACCGGAGATACGAAGGCAATTGCTGGAATACTTTTTAATTTATCGTCCTGACGGGGTTCTGGTTTTGGATATGGATAACAAAAAACTATATCGGCTTGAATTTGAAATTGATTTTCCTTCCCCAAAGGGAATCAAGCCGATGCCATACCTCCTTACCTTTTGTGCCGGCATACTCTTAACCTATATTTTGTTAAAAGGGGGAAATATCAGTTGAACACCATCGGACTGGTGGTCAACAGCAATAAGGGCGATTTGTCAATACCAGTTCGGGAGGTTATTTCCTGGCTGGCTGAGCAGCAGATAAAGGTTTTATACAATCAGGAAAGCGCAACACTTTTGGGCTGTCCGGAACAAGGTATGCCAACCCGGGAACTGGGCAATCATTGTGATTGCATTATGGTTTGGGGTGGCGACGGGACACTGCTGAATTGTGCGAGACAAACTGCATCCACTGGCATCCCTATTTTTGGGGTTAATTTGGGACGTTTGGGTTTTTTGACAGAAATCGATGTCCCAGACCTCAGGGAAAAGCTGCAGGCCTTAATTGCTGGACATTATTACATAGAAGAAAGAATGATGTTAGAGACTAGGTTGATACGTGATGACCGGGTTATCGAGCAAGCTCTTTGCTTAAATGATGCGGTTGTCTCCAAAGGTGCTTCCTCGCGCATGGTTCAACTCAATATTTTAGTTAATAATGAATTTGTAGGAATGTTTGCAGCGGATGGCGTGATTATAGCCAGTCCCACTGGTTCCACGGCCTACTCCCTATCCGCAGGCGGACCGATCATATCACCGGATATGGAGGCTGTCGCAATCACGCCTATTTGCCCCCATTCCTTATCTAGCCGCCCGATGGTGATAGCCCCAGAAAGCATCGTTGAAATAAAGGTGTTGCCCTGTATAGAGAATGTGGGACTAAACTTAGACGGGCAGTATGGTGTAGCTTTAAAGGGATCAGACCGGATACTAATTAAGAAAGCTCCGATAAAAGCGCGCTTTCTAAAAATAGAAAAAACAGGATTTTTTAAAGTTCTTAGGGAAAAGTTAAAGGAGTGGTAGAGCGGTTTTGATTAATTGGTTTGCGGTAGCTAGAATAGGCCACTATTTTTTAGCTGAAATCTTAGGCCCTGGTGATACAGCCCTGGATGGGACCATGGGCAACGGATATGATACCTTATTCTTGGCCCAAAGTGTAGGCTGCCAAGGTAAAGTCTATGCCTTTGATATTCAAGCACAGGCTATCCAAAGAACCAAAGAAAGATTAGCTTCACACGGAGTATTGGATCAGCGGATAGAGCTGATACAGGATGGGCACCAAAATATAGGTAAATATATCAAGCAACCCATTAAGGCAGCTATTTATAATCTAGGTTATCTGCCCGGGGGCAATCATGAAATCATTACAGAAACAGAAACAACCCTGAGAGCGATGAATGAAACACTGAACTTGCTTGTTTCTAGGGGAAGAATCGTTATTGTTGTCTACCCAGGGCACCCGGGGGGGCAACAGGAGCAAGAGGCTATTGAACAACTGGTCTCTACGTTGGATACACAAAAATTTAAGGTTTTAAAATTGACCCTATTTAACAGTCCTCCCTCAGCACCAGGGGTCATTTTTATCGAAAAGGCGGGGGAAAAAAGTGAAAACTAGAAGACAGGCTAAAATACTTGAATTAGTAAGGGAAAGAGCGATTGAAACCCAGGAAGAGCTGGCTGCCATATTGCGGGCGGAGGGCTTTGAAGTGACCCAAGCAACCGTATCCAGGGATATTAAAGAATTAAGTCTGGTGAAAATTCCTGGTGAAAATAATAATTCCTATTATGCTTCGCCAGATGAACCGGTGCTTAGAAGAGGCGGCGAGGATCGGTTAAAAAGGTTGGTTCGTCTATCCCTGACGGATATTAACTCCAGCGAAAACCTAATTATTCTGAAGACACCCCCAGGGGAAGCTCAGGGCATGGCCTCAGCCATTGATCATTCCCATTGGCCGCAAATTATTGGGACAGTGGCAGGGGACGATACCATCCTAATTATTGTTAAACCCAAAGAGGCAACACCAGAGGTTGTGCAGAGGTTCCTTGAATTAGCAAGGGGGTAGATAGCTTTGCTCCAAGCATTATACATTAAAAATTTTGCTCTGATTGATGATGTAGAGGTTAATTTTGAGCGTGGTTTAAATGTAATCACCGGGGAAACCGGAGCAGGTAAGTCAATGCTGATTGATGCCCTGCAGGTTGCCCTGGGTAGTAGAGCATCCGTGGACTTTATCCGGTCTGGCAGAGATAAGGCCACTGTTCAGGCTACCTTTGATCTAGCAGGACTATCCTGGTTAAAAGAAAAACTGGATGATGCGGGTATCGATTACGAGGAGGATAATTTACTGATCCTCTCCCGGGAATTGAGTCGCAATGGGAAGAATACTTGTAGAGTTAACGGCAGACCTATTAATTTAGGGGTTTATAGAGAAATAGGCAGCGGCTTAATTGATATGTTAGGCCAACATGAACAGCAGTCACTTTTAAACCAGGAAAAGCACCGTTGGTTGTTGGACAGGCTGGGCGGCCAGAAGACCCTTCATCAGTTGGATGAAGTAAAAAACCGATATAGCCAGTGGAAAAAAGCCACCACCGAGGCTAGGGAACTGGCAACAAACGCTAGGGAACTGGCCCGCAGGTTGGATATGTTATCCTTTCAAACAAAGGAAATTGCCAAGGCCAATTTAACGGAAGATGAAGAAGAAGAACTGATTGCGGAACGTAGGTTATTAATAAATGCTGAGAGAATTACCCGCTTAAGTGGGGAGATCTATGATTATCTTTATGGTGGGGAGACCACTTTAACCCCAGCGGTGGATGCAGTGGGTAAAGCGTCCGTTTTCCTTAGGGAGCTGGTGGAAATTGACGATAGTTTAACCGGCCTATTAGAAAATTTAGACGCGGTTCTTTATCAGTTGGAGGATGTGTCCAGAGAAATATCCTCCTATCGTGATCAGCTGGAATTTAACCCCGAACGGTTGGATCAAATTGAAAACAGACTTTCCTTAATCAAACAATTGAAATATAAATATGGTTCTTCCATAAAGGAAATACTAGACTATCAAGAAACAGCACGGACAGAGATAGAAAAAGTGTCTGACAGCACCAAGCAGGCAGAGGAATTAAAGGATATTATTGAAAACTTAGAGCAGCAGTGGCTTAGCTATGCTAAAAAACTTAGCAAGCTCCGGCAGGAAGCTGCCCAACAGTTAGAGCACCAAGTGGCACAGGAATTAAAACATTTAGAAATGAGCGGCATTGATTTTCGGGTAGGTTTCACTGAAAAAACGGGGATCACGGTTCAGGGCTTGGAAGAAGTGGAGTTTCTTATTGCACCCAATCCGGGAGAACCCTTGCGCCCTCTGCAAAAGATTGCCTCCGGCGGTGAACTCTCCCGAATCATGTTAGGCCTAAAGGTGCTTTTATCTGGAGTGGATGAGGTACCCACCCTGATCTTTGATGAAATAGATACCGGAGTGGGTGGTAAAGCACTACAGGCCATTGGTGAAAAGCTAGCTTTAATTGGGCAAAGCAGGCAGGTTATCTGTGTTACCCACGGCGCACAGGTGGCTTGTTTTGCAGATAATCACTATCTTATCAGCAAATCAGTTGTCGGTGGGCATGCCAAAACATCCGTGGAGAAACTTGATCAAGCAGGCAGAGTGGAGGAATTATCCCGAATGCTGGCTGGACGAGAAATAACAGACGCTGTTAAGGATCATGCCGCACAAATGTTAAAAATGTCGGCAAGTTATAAGAAATAAAGCCATCAGCCAGAACGAACAATCCTCAAAGGAGCTTTTTATATAAAATGTTTTCTTCGGTTACTTGGTAAACATACCCATAATATACATAAAAAGGCTGAAGGCGGATGATTGAAAACGGTTGCGAGAAGCAACCGTTTTTTTAATGAAACGGAAAAGTAAACAAAACTTTCAAATAGCATCTCAGGGTATGATTTTATTGAATTCGGCAATTTTCGGCAAAAAAGCCATGAGTAAAAGCATTTTTATGAGGTTATCTTAAGCTTACAAATATTTTTAAGCTTTTTTTCAAGATATCTTTAATTTCCATTCATGCCATATACACGGGGGTGATTTAAAAAACCTGCTAATGAAAATTAAAGGAGGGGCTGTACTTGGACTACCGGAAACAGAAATTGCCAGCAGTATTACTGGTGGTTATCTTTTTGGGCCTTTGTTTACAGCTACCGTTCCAGGTCGTACAAAATCTGCCGCCCCAGCAGCGGGTAGCAGTGGGAGAAAAGATTGATTTTCAGCTTAATCTACCCAAAATTTTTACCGATCAATTTGAATTTAAAATTGATGGAGTGCCTGCTTTTTATTTAGGGCAAGCTGCACCGGTGGCAGCAAAACCGGGGGAATTGAAAGTACAGGTAAAGTTATTTGGTTTTATACCGGTTAGAGAAATGATGGTCAGTGTTGTACCAGAGATTAAAGTGATACCGGGTGGCCAAGCCATCGGAGTTATGATGAATTCAGAAGGTGTTATGGTGGTTGGCAGGTCTTCAATTATAGATGGGCAGGGAAAACGTCACAATCCGGCGGCCGAAGCAGGTGTGAAACTGGGGGACATTTTAATAAAAATTAATGGTGTTAAAGTAGAAACGGAGGGACAAGTACGGGATCAAATCAATAATTTGGGTAAAACAGGAAAACCACTGGTTTTAATACTAAAAAGTAAGAACACCCAAAAGCCTTATAATGCAACCATTACCCCTATTTTCTGTAATGAAACAAAGCGTTATCGAGTAGGTTTATTTGTTAGAGACAGTACGGCTGGGGTGGGGACAATGACTTTCTACCACCCGGAAACACGATCCTATGGTGCCCTGGGCCATATAATTACCGATGTAGATACCTGTCAGCCTATAAACCTAAACGGCGGTAAAGTAGTGGGAGCCACTATAGAGGGCATTAGAATGGGGAAAAAGGGTCAACCAGGAGAAAAGTTAGGGGTATTTAGTGCAGAAGAGGGGATTTCAGGAAATATCATTAAGAATACCAACTGTGGTATCTTTGGTATTTTGGACCAGGAACCTAAAAATAATTATAGTAAAAGAGCCATTCCTGTGGCTATGACTGCAGAAATACAGGAAGGCCCAGCTGAAATATATACCGTTCTTAACAATAATAGAATTGAAAAGTTTAGCATTGAAGTGCAGCAAGTTATTCCCAATGGTAAGGCAGAGGGAAAAGGGATGATTATTAAAATTACGGATCCCAGACTTCTGGCGAAAACCGGAGGGATCATCCAAGGAATGTCAGGAAGTCCGATCGTTCAAGACAATAAGCTAATCGGTGCGGTTACGCATGTTTTTGTCAACGACCCGGCACGTGGTTATGGGGTCCTTGCGGAATGGATGTTATATAATTCGGGTGCCATTTCCAAACATGTTAGTATAAGAAAAAATGAAAAAAATGACGAGAGAAGCATTATAGCCTGTTAAGATGCTCAAAATAACAAAATTTAGCCAAATTTCTGTCGAAATCAATCAATTTAAGCTAAAAAGTAAATTTTTACCTTTTTAAGAAGGAGTTTATACCCCGCCTGTCGAAACTAATAGAGCATCAGAAATAGATTTCCAATATATAGAAAAATAAAGAGAAAAAATAGGAGGCGGGGTTTTAAACTATGATGAGAAAGGCGATCAAGGTTTTAATTGCTGATGATAACAAGGATTTCTGTGAATTGCTGAAGGAGTTTATCAATCAGCAGGACGATTTTGAACTTGTTGGGATTGCCAACAATGGACTGGAAGCCTTGGAAATAATTAATTCTCAAGCACCAGACGTAATGGTTTTGGACATTATCATGCCCCACTTAGATGGCATTGGTGTTTTAGAAAAAATATCAACCGGTTTAGTTGCTCATAAACCAAAGGTAATTATGTTAACAGCCTTTGGACAAGAAAGCGTTACTTCCCGGGCCGTAGAATTAGGAGCAGATTATTATATTTTAAAACCTTTTGATTTTGCCGTGTTGGCAACTAGAATTCGCCAACTTGCTGATGGCGTGCAGGTAGCACAATATATTTCTCCTAGTAAACCTCGTAATTTGGATGTTGCGGTTACAAACATTATTCATGAAATGGGAGTGCCCGCTCACATTAAGGGATATCATTATTTAAGAGAAGCCATATTATGTGTAATTAATGAGGTTGGCCTTTTAGGGGCAGTCACAAAAGAACTATATCCAATGATTGCCCAAAAGTATCAAACAACCCCCAGCAGAGTGGAAAGGGCCATCCGTCATGCCATTGAACTTGCCTGGGATCGCGGCAACATTGAGATGATGACCAAGTTCTTCGGCTACACCATCAACCTAGAACGTGGAAAACCCACGAATTCCGAGTTTATTGCCATGGTGGCAGATAAACTTAGAATAGAGAGTAAAGTAAGTTAAGAAAAGATAAAAGCTAAAAAACACCTCTTAAGAGGTGTTTTTTAGTGGGACAAGGGGATAGGTTATTTGTCCCATGGATACCCCCTTGATAGGGCAATGGTTTTACGTAAATAATTAAGAGGGGAATGGGATTGAAAATAAATGGTATAAAATACCAGTTGATATACTTGACTTAAATATTTGATAACATTAGAATGAAGGTGTTAAGGTGGTGATTTGTGTAAGTGAATATTAAAGCAATCGCCAGAGTAGATAAACGAACAAAGGATTTAGCTAAAAGAATTCATGCCAATGAAATAGCTGTTATCTGTCACCATGATTTGGATAAGGTAGCTGCGGATTCATTAATTGCTGCAAGGGTGAAGGCTGTTATAAACGCCGAACCTTCATTAAGCGATGATTACCCTAACTTAGGTCCCATCACACTCCTTGAGGCTGGTATTCCCATCATTGATAATGTAGGGAAAGATATTATGGAACGAGTTCAAGACGGGGACGAATTAGAAATTCGGGGGGATATTGTTTATCAAGGCGGGCAGATTTTAGCAGAAGGAGTATCTTTATATCTCCAACAAGTTAAAGAGCACATGGAACAGTCCCGAAGCCGTATGGATCGGGTTTTATCCCGTTTTATTCATAATACTTTGGACTATGCTAAAAATGAAGTGGACTTTGTTTGTGGCGGATTACTTATTCCTGAAGTTAATACCACCTTTAAAGGCAGGCACACCCTGATTGTTGTTAGGGGTCACAATTATAAACAAGACTTAAATGCAATTAAATCCTATATTGACGAAGTTCACCCCCTATTGATCGGTGTCGATGGTGGGGCGGATGCATTGCTGGAGTTTGGCTATAAGCCTGACTTGATTATAGGTGATATGGATAGTACCACAGACAAGGCACTTTGCAGTGGATCAGAGCTAGTTGTACATGCCTATCCCGATGGCAGGGCACCGGGCATGGAAAGAATAAATAACCTTGGGTTATCTGCTAAAGTTTTTCCCGCTCCGGGAACCAGTGAAGATATTGCCATGATGTTGGCCTATGAAAAGGGTACGGAACTGATTGTGGCAGTGGGCACCCACTCAAATATGTTAGACTTTTTGGAGAAGGGCCGTAAAGGCATGTCGAGTACCTTTTTGGTGCGATTAAAGGTCGGAGATATTTTAGTTGATGCGAAAGGGGTTAGTCAGCTTTACAAAAGCCGTGTTAAAATGAAGTACGTAGGCCAGATATTATTAGCGGGCCTCGTTCCATTGACAGTGGTCATTGCCATGGCCCCACCCACAAGGGAATTATTTAGGCTGCTGGTGCTGAATGTTCGTTTAATCTTTGGAGTTTAGGAGGCAGGAAATCCTTTGATGATTGATTATCGCTACCATATTGCTTCCCTCGTGGCTGTATTTATTGCTTTGGGCATAGGCATTTTGGTAGGTAGTGCGGTACTGGGGAATGAGGGTATTGTTGAACGTCAAAAACAATTGGCGGATCGCTTAGAGGTTCAACTGGAGGAATTAAGAGAAAAAAATGAAGCTGTACAAGCCAGGGCCAATAATCTTGAGATCGATAATAATATCCAAAAACAATTTGAGAAGCAGGTATTACCACCCTTAGTAGCTGGAAAATTAGCCGGTAAGCGTTTGGCTATCATTGAGACCAATAGTTATGGCTTCTTGGATGATATAATTAGCACGCTAACCATGTCCGGCGCAACGGTACAGTCTGTCACAACGGTAATGGATGGTTTTGATTTAACTGGCAGAAAAGACCGTTTAATAAATGAATTTAATCTTAAAGAAATTGACGATCAGAAAGTTGTAAAATACCTATCGACAGAAACTGCCAAGGGTATCTTAACAGGTGAAAAGCAGGCTTTGCTTAATACTTTGGCACAAGTCGATTTGCTTAAATTGTCCGGGGATTATGGTGTACCAATCGATGGGATAATATTCATTGGTGGAAGTCAGGATCAAATGTTGGTTAAGACAGAGATTTTAGACTACGCCATGATTGATTACTTTTTACAGCAAAAACTCCCGGTCTTTGGAGTTGAAGAAACCAATGTAAGCTTTTCCTATATGAAATCTTATCAGAAAAAGAGAATCAGCACGGTGGATAACGTTGAAACAGTTCCAGGTCAATTGGCCCTTGTTATGGCCATCGCAGGAAAGCCGGGACATTACGGGGTTAAGCCCACTGCCAAACAGTTACTACCACCCTTTGAGTCAACTGGAGGTGTAGGAAGTGGCCAGTCCGGTCAAGGTGTCAGTGGTAATCCCAGCCCATAATGAAAGTGAAAGAATTTCCGATACCATAAAAGGGATTCAAAGAATTCCGGAGGTATCGGAAATTATTGTTGTTGATGATGCGTCCACGGATGAAACTGCAAATTTGGCAGAGCAGTCAGGGGCCACCGTAATTAGGTTAACCCCCAATATGGGTAAAGGCGGTGCACTAAACGAAGGGATTACCAAGGTGACCGGGGATATCGTAGCCCTTTTAGATGGTGACCTGGGAAGTAGTTCCAGTGAAGCCAGGGCCCTTATTATACCTATATTAAATAATTCTGCAGATATGACCATTGCCCAATTTCCCCGCGCTCGCAAGAAGGGTGGGTTTGGGCTGGTAAAAAATTTGGCGCGCGCTGGTATCCGGTACTTTACTGGCCTGGAGAGTAATGCCCCTTTATCCGGTCAAAGGGCAATGACACGGCAGGTACTGGAAACAGTTACTCCCTTTGCCTCGGGTTACGGCGTTGAAGTAGCCCTAACCATAAAGGTGGCCAGGGCCGGCTTTCGGGTTTTGGAGGTTCCCACGCAAATGTCCCATTCTGAAACGGGCAGGGATTTAAAGGGTTTTATGCACCGAGGGAAGCAATTTGTACACGTAGCAAGGGTTCTCACCGGGTGCCTAATTAAATATGGCCTGAAATAAAATACCATTACCTGGATATACTTATAAAAGGTTAACTTTTTAGGCTTTGGGTCGACATAATTCGAGCAGAAATCCTCTGTCACCATCGTGACATCACCCGAAAGCTAAAAGCGAATGGCTAACAGCTAAACGAGGTGTACCATGACTCAAGAGATATATTTCCATTTTGCTATTTCTTTGCTCATTACATATATAATTGCCAGGCTGATCCTGACGAGTATCTTAAGATTGATTACCGAGGCAGGATATGTACGGCCTAATTTTCGGGGGGATCAGATACCAGTTGGGGTAGGACTTTTATTTTTTTTAAGTGCTCTTATACCAACTGGCGTGTTAATATTTCTTGACGAAGATACCTACCAGCTTGGTGGGTTACTTTATTTGTTTGTCCTTGGCTCCATGACTTTACTT
Source organism: Desulfotomaculum sp. 1211_IL3151 (assembly GCF_036763075.1). Classification (NCBI taxonomy): domain Bacteria; kingdom Bacillati; phylum Bacillota; class Clostridia; order Eubacteriales; family Desulfotomaculaceae; genus Desulfotomaculum; species Desulfotomaculum sp. 1211_IL3151. Next base: position 158,491 of record NZ_JBAIYV010000041.1, read on the forward strand.
GGCATGACAGATGATATTTTTGGCTCCCGGGCTGATAGCGGACTAAAGGGTCACTTGAAAAAAATGCTGCGGGGAGAATTAACCACGGGTGGCCTTAAGCTGGTCACCGGGGGTATCATGTCCCTGGTAGTGGCCGTAAATATCAGCAACCATTGGCTTGAGGTTATTACCAATACCCTGGTTATTGCCCTATCTGTTAATGCAATTAATTTACTGGATCTGAGACCGGGCAGAGCTGGCAAAGGCTATTTATTGGCAGTGGGAATGCTGCTTTTAGCCAGTTGGCCGGCAAATCATTTAGTGTGGGGTGTTATCACGGCGGGTGCCTTGCTGGCATATCTCCCCAGTGACCTTAAGGCAAGGGCAATGATGGGGGATACAGGCTCGAATGCTCTGGGTGCCAGTATCGGTATTACCTCTGTGCTGGTTTTACCTGAAAATCTTAAAATAGGTTATTTACTATTTCTCATTGCCTTTCATATTTTTACCGAAAAGTATAGCCTAACAAAGGTTATCGAGAGGAATAAAATGTTAAATTTCTTAGACCAGCTTGGGAGGAATTAATCATAAATCTGAGTTGTTGAGGGGTTCCTTGTTCCTCTCTTATTCTTGACTTTGGTTCTATGATGTATTAAGTTGGTTGACAGTGGTAGTAAAATTTGGAGGTGACCTCAGTGGTAAATACAGATCGGGTTATTAATGAATTTTTGGAATTAGTACAGGTAGATAGTGAGTCTGGTGCAGAGCGTCAGCTTGCGGATTTATTAAAGGCTAGACTTACAGACCTAGGGCTTGAGGTGCGGGAGGATAATGCTGGTTCCTATATTGAGGTTGGTCAAACCACTGGCAATATTATCGGGACTTTACCGGCCAATGGGGGAAAGGGACCACTTCTTTTATTGTCAGCCCATATGGATACTGTTAAACCAGGCAAGGGTGTGCAACCTAGAAGAGAAAATGGCAGGATTATTGCTTCGGGTGACACCATTCTTGGCTCCGATGATAAAGCAGGGATTGTAGCTATCTTAGAGGCCCTCAGGGTTGTCAAGGAAAACCAGCTAAGGCATGGTGGGATTGAGGTAGTCTTTACCATAGCGGAAGAAATGGGGTTGGTAGGGGCCAAAGGGTTGGACTATGATTTGATCCAGTCAAAACTTGGCTTTGTTTTGGACAGCGGCGGTGCCCCAGGAGAAATCATTGTTAAGGCTCCTACCCAGTATAGTTTTAAAGCAACGGTAAAGGGTAAAGCTGCCCATGCGGGGATTGCCCCAGAACAAGGGATTAATGCCATTGTGGTCGCCTCCAGTGCCATTACCAAGCTTAAGCTTGGCCGTATTGATAACGAAACTACGGCTAACATAGGTTCTATTTCCGGTGGGCTGGCCACCAATATTGTACCGGAAAAGGTGACGATTGAGGGAGAGGCCCGAAGCATAAACCCTGTTAAGGCAAAGGATCAAATTGAGCATATGAAAGAAGAGTTTGCCAAAGCAGCGGCTCATTATGAAGCCCATGTAGATATTGAGGTTATTAAGCAATATGATCACATCGATTTAGCTGCAGACTCTTTACCCGTTCGGATTGCCCTCAAGGCTGCTGAAAATGCAGATATAAAACCTCATCTGGGGCAGACTGGCGGAGGCAGTGATGCCAACGTCTTTAACGGCCGGGGTATAGCCTGTGCCAACCTTGGTATTGGCATGTCCAAGGTACACACCACAGAAGAATTTATTACCGAAGAACACTTAGTCCAAAACGCCAACTATGTCGTAGAAATCATTAAAACCGCCCAGGAGGTAGTAGCTTTTAGCCATTAGTAGTTATCCTTAAGTCAAAGACAAAAGCTAAAGGCAAATGGTCAGACTAGGGGGAGACTCAAGGGGACGGTTCTCTTGAGTCGAAGGCTGAAAGCTAATAGGAGTGATTTTATGGAAGGCATGGGATATAATGTAACCCTGCTGGCTCAATTGTTTAATTTTTTAGTATTAAGTTTACTGTTTGTGGTCCTGGTTGTAGTTATCGTCAAGGTTGTCCGGCGCAGTGGCGGGGCGAATCCAGAACACAGTCGCCTGGATAAAATGGAACAAGATATTCAGAGGATTAAAATAAATATCCGAGAGCTTGCAAAGAAATTGGATAAAAAGCAATAGGATTTATTCAACAAATGGTACCGGGCACCATTTGTTGAATAAGTCCAGGCCAGGTGCTTACGATAGAAAATAGCGAAAGGCGAAACGAAGGGGGATTTGTTTTGATTCGTGTCCGTAGGGGTATGGTTGATGATATTATTTCCCGTAGACCTGGTATTACGGAGCTTTTGGTGTCGGTGGAGAGGAATAGGGAAAAGGCAATTAATTATGATAACCTCACCGGCCCGGTAATGGTTGGGGATGAGGTTTTATTAAATACCACCGCTGTTTATAAGAAGTTGGGCACTGGGGGTGCTCATTTTGTTATGGGAAACTTGTCTCAGACCGATCGGGATATTTCTCATGAAGGCCATATCATGAAACTGCGCTACAGCCCCTGCCAGGTCAAGGTACTTGCAGTGGAAGAACCGGACAGCCCCTATGCTGAGGTCATGAGGCAGGCAGATTCCTTGGCAGGAACACCTGTCATTATTGGTACATTACATAGCATGTTGGCACCAGTGGCAGCAGCTATCAAGAAGCTAGCCCAGGGGAAGTTAAGGGTTGCCTACTTGATGACCGACGGTGCTGCACTGCCCATCCATTTATCAAAGCTGGTGGCAGAGCTTAAAGGCAAAGGTCTTATCGATCAAACCGTTACCTGTGGCCATGCCTTTGGCGGAGATTTGGAAGCCATTAATATTTACACTGGTTTACTGGCTTGTAAAGCAGTGGCTAAGGCTGACATAATCATTGTGGCCATGGGACCAGGAATTGTAGGCAGTGGCTCACCCTATGGTTTTACCGGGGTTGAACAGGGTGAAATTATTAATGCGGTAAATATTCTCGGCGGCAGACCCATTGCTATCCCCCGAATCAGCTTTGCTGACAAACGTGAGCGGCACCTGGGCATCAGCCACCATAGCCGTACAGCCCTGGGGAAAATTGCTTTAACCAGGTCCACCGTTGTCTTGCCGAAGCTGACACCAGATAAGATGGAATTGGTTCTAAAACAACTGGAAGACAGTCATATCAGCCGGAAGCACGACATCGCCATTGTTGATGCCCAGCCAGCCCTGGAGTCTTTACGGGAATATGGCCTTAAGGTGACGACCATGGGACGCTCTGTGGAGCAAGATCCAGAGTTTTTTCTAGCCGCTGGAGCGGCGGGAGTGTATGTTAGCCCTCAGCCCTTCGTTGCCGCCCAGGCTGACAAGGGATGAGACCCCTAAAGCAGACATGCAAAAAAGCGGAAGGACCAACCATTTAGCACACGGCCCACTCAATTCAACTTTGCCCGAATCAAATTCTTCACCGTGCCATATTCCTTGGCATATTCCTGAATTAGTTTACATAAATCCTTGGCCTTGCAAAGAAAATAGATGCGATCCGAGTAAACATAAAGTTGTGACATGTTTGTCCCTCCTTATCATTATGGGACAGTATATGAAAAGGGCAGCGGCTTTATGTACCCGGTTCAGGTAAGAATATTTGACGAATTGAAGGGAGTTATTTATGAAATTACTCACCCTGAGTGCCAATGCCAGTGGGGCGGTAAAGGCTGCCCGGGAGGGGATGGTGGTTATGGTGGTGGATATTATTGATATGTCTACAACCTTAGAAGCAGCCATTGATGCCGGTGCCCTGGCAGTACTGGGAGCAAGTCCGGATACAGCGAGGCCGCCGGTGCCCCTGGACCCAGAAGCAATTGGCAGAAGAGCAGCTAGGCTGGCCTTAGAGGCTGCAAGCAGTGTGGTTGTGGTAACCGAGCCCAGGGTAGGCAGCGATGAGGAGAGGGCGAACAATGCTGCACGCTTACTGACTGGTGTTCGCCAGGGGGGGGCTGAGGTAACTTCAATTATTCCTAATCTAGGGGCAGAAACAGCAAAAATTTGCAGTCTAACGAATAAAGTTGTGGTAGCTGCCACTGCTACCGGTGGAGTTGCCTTTGATGCTGCACAAAATGCCGGGGCACCAGAGGTTATTACTGGAACGGTGGCGAGAACCATGAAAAAAAGAGGAGCCGCTCCGGCAGAAGCTGCGGCCCAGAGGGCCATAGAAGCGGCTGCCAAACACAATACCGGTATTTGTATCGTAGCTGCCAGTGGTAATTCGATGGAAGATGTACTTGCTGCAGAGTATATTATGAAAAAAATTATTGAATATGGCTTTTTAAATAAGTAATACAAAATAGAGGTTAAACAACCCTGTCACCCTGGCGTAGCAGCCAGGTTTCTTATTTAAGTAAGTACTATTTACCAGACAGACCCGCATAATATGTACAGAAATCCTCAAGAGTAATGGACATGGCGGGGTGATGGTATGGCTAGGTCATTTGAGAAATTATGCAAGTCTTCGCTAAAAAATAGTTGGCCAATTTATTTGCTGGCATTTGCTGCTTTGGCCACGGGGGTTGCCTTTGGTTGGTTAGGTGTCCATGCTTTGCAGACCGAGACTTTGGGTCAGCTAACGCAGTATCTGGATAATTTTGTTAACAAAGCCAATGATGTGATGATAGATCGGTCTCAGGTTGTGAAAAATACTGTTTTTAATAATTTATTCTTTATTGGTATTATTTATATCCTTGGCCTAACTGTCATTGGTACTCCGGCTATCCTAGCACTCTTGTTTGCACGAGGCTATTCATTAGGGTTTACGGTAGCCTTTTTGACCCAAGAAAAGGCGGGAGAAGGGGTTATTCTCGCCTTAACCTCAGTTGTTCCACAGAACATCTTACTCATACCAGCCGTTTTTTTAGCCAGTGTGGCGGCACTGTCCTTTTCCTGGTTACTGATTAGGAGATTTGGCAACTCAAAATTGCCAGTGATGTCGGGTATCCTGGGCTACCATGTCTTGATGTTGGTGGTCTGTTGCATTTCTGCTGCTGCAGGAATTGTGGAAGCGTTTATAACACCTGATTTAATTAAGGCCGCAGCAAATTTTTTAAAAATGTAAACTTATGGAAAGATATTCTTGACATAACTCTGCCCTTGATGGGGCATAATATTTTATGACAAAGGGAATGCTATTTTTTTTTACTATCATAAAGTATAAAATTTTTAAGGATGATAGTACAGGAAAAAAGCAAAACTTTCTAGGAGGGAAACGACATGTCGAAGGAATTGACCCGGGTAGATGTGCCGTATGATCTGATTAGAAGTACAGCTTTTTCAGGTTTAGTCCCCAAAGAACTCGTTCCCTATGTAAAACCAGCCTTAGCAGAATTTAGAAACGAAATGGCGGCAGAGTTGGGTATCCCGGATTATGATAAAATAGATAAGGGTGAATTACCCAGCCGCCTCAATGGTGAAGTCGGTGGTGGTATGACCAAAAAAATGGTAGCCTTTGCGGAGGCAGTGTTGGCCTGGCATTATAAAAATAGGTATCGGATAACAGAATAATGATTATTGAATAATAAGGCCCCAGCCAACTACAAGAAGGCGGGGCCTTATTATTTAAACCAGTAATAAACCTCTAAGAATAAGGCAGTGAGACCGGCTGCCATTAATGGGCCAATGGGAATGCCACCGAGAAAAACGATACCCAAAATGGATCCCATCACCATGCCAAAAATAAGCTGGGGATCAAGCTTTAATAACTTCAAACCCTCCCCATTCATATGGGTTGCCAAGGCACCGCCGATTAAGGCCAGTAGTCCTTGGGGGGAAAGGGTTTTCATAACTAAGTCTTTATATATTATATTGTCGTGTGCCAGGGGAACTAAAACGGATAACATTAAAAATATTAAACCAACTTCCAGGCCCCTTCTTTCTAAAGTAAGCATCAATCGATTCATTTTACTTAATCTTAATACCAATAGGATACAGCCGGCGGTGGCCAATAGAGCAGATTCCGCAAAAAAGCCCATTAATATAAGTATTAATAAAATAACATTGGCTCTTTGCATGTTGTGTTCCTCCCCAGGCCAACCATTTTTATCCACTTTAAAAATCCTATGCCGTGGTAATCCTTGCATATGCTAAGAAAATAAAAATAGACCCCCGAGGAGGTCTAAATTATTTTTGTAAATTCATAAGCTGTGCATGAAAGGACATTAAATTGGTTTGCATGGTTTCATAACCCACCCGAAAACTTTCGATGGATCGCTTGGTTTCCAAAATAAAATTCCGTGCATTTTCCAGGTGATTTTCCAGGTCTTTTTCTGTACCTAAAATTAATAATATTAAAATTAAAAAAAGAGTATATGGACTTTGGGCGTCTAAAAAACGGGATTGATCTTGATTCATAAGGCACCTCCAAACCTAGTGTTTATACCAGGATATGGCTGAGGAAATAGTTTTGTGACACTTTCAAAAATTATACGAAAACATGGTTTGGTCTAAACCGCTAGTTCTGTCATCCTTAGGCTGTCACCCAAGACGACAGGAGGAACGATTCTAAAAAACCAATTTTAAGCATATTTTTAGATATATAAGTAAGGCTGAAGGCTGACGTCTGACAATGGATAGACGGGAGGGGGAAAAGTGCGGATTGTATTCATTGCCGGTATTAAACGAAAAATCTTAAAAGCCATGAGGTTTACTCTGGTCTTAACGATATTGGCGATATTACTGGTTCAACTGGCAGGTATGTTGAAGGGGATCGGGGTTTATTCTGAAGAGAAAATGCCCACTGGTAATTCGATGAAGGTTATCAGTCCCGTTCCAAATACTTGTGGGGAGGATGAAAAAAACCACGGTTTGGAAAATATAATAGAACAACTGTTAAAGCATCTACAGGGTAAAAAATAAAAAGGGATTAAATGGTTTCTGTTGAAATAGTCCAAACAAGTTGGACTATTTTTTATGTTAAGGGGGAGGAAAATGGAACGCTGGTTGGAAGAATTTATTCATTACCTGTCAGTTGAAAGGGGTCTAGCCCAAAATACCTTAGCCTCCTACCGAATAGACCTCAGTCAATACGTAACACATTTAAAAAATCAGGGTGTTCGTTCACTGGAGCAGGCTGATCGAAATCATATTTTATCCCACCTTTATAAACTGCAAAAGGATGGTAAGGCACCTGCTACGATTTCACGGCATTTAGCAGCACTAAAACATTTTTATCGCTTCCTAGTTTCAGAGGGGTTGATTTCAGAGGATCATACGGTAAATCTTGAATCACCAAAATTAACACAACGATTACCCCATGTACTTTCCGCGGAGGAAGTGGAAAATCTATTATGTCAACCGCAATTGGCTGCTGCCGCAGGTTTAAGAGATAAGGCCATGCTGGAGCTAATCTATGCAACAGGAATTAGGGTATCTGAGATGGTCTCTTTAAATATTAGGGATGTAGAGTTGGACATGGGTTATGTAAAGTGCTTGGGTAAAGGGTCTAAGGAAAGAATCATTCCCCTTGGTTCAATTGCAGCAAACTACATCAGGGAATATCTGGCAAGATCCAGGGTCAAACTAACAAAGGGTAAACCGGAGCACCAGGCTCTTTTTGTGAATGTACAAGGCAACCGGTTAACCCGTCAAGGTTTTTGGAAGATTATCAAAAAGTATGCCAAGGAAGGAAAAATAAATAAAACGATCACTCCCCATACCCTAAGACACTCCTTTGCCACACACCTATTAGAAAACGGAGCAGACCTTAGGGCCGTTCAAGAAATGCTTGGCCATGCTGATATATCAACCACACAAATATATACCCATCTAACGAAATTAAGACTTAGAGAGGTATATACCAAAGCTCATCCGAGGGCTTGATAATTTTATAGAGGTGATAGAGTTGACGGAAAAGAAGGTTAAAAGAGTTTCACTCATTATATTAGACAGTGTTGGTATAGGAGAATTACCGGATGCCGGAGATTACGGGGATCAGGGGAGCAATACCTTGGCGAATGTGGCTAAGGCAGTAAAGGGCATCCATTTACCTAACTTGGGTAGGTTGGGGCTTGGCAACATACATCCTATAGAGGGCGTTGAGGCCATTGCCAATCCAATGGGGGCCTATGGCAAAATGGCCGAAAAATCGATGGGCAAGGATACTACCACAGGACACTGGGAATTGGCAGGTATCATCCTAGAAACCCCCTTTCGTACTTACCCACAGGGCTTTCCCAGAGAAGTCATTGAGGAATTTGAGAAAAGAATTAATCGAAAAATACTAGGCAATGTTGTTGCCTCCGGCACTCAAATAATTGAAGAATTAGGAAAACAGCATATGGAAACTGGCCTTCCGATTGTTTATACATCGGCTGACAGTGTCTTTCAAATAGCTGCCCATGAGGAGATTATTCCATTACAAGAATTATATCGAATTTGTGAAATTGCCCGGCAAATGTTAGACGGGGAACATAAAGTAGGTCGAGTGATAGCTCGTCCCTTTGTGGGAAGCCCTGGTTCTTTCAAACGTACTGCCAATCGTCATGATTATGCTGTGTCTCCTCAGGTTCCCAACATTTTAACCCTTCTTCAAGAGGCAGGCATTAAGACAATGGGAGTAGGAAAGATATATGACATTTTTGCAGGAGTAGGCATCTCTGATTCTGTTAAATCGAAGGATAATATGAATGGTATTGATCAAGTCTTAAACTTTATGAAGGATACAGAGGCAGGACTTATTTTTGCCAATTTGGTAGAATATGATTCCCTTTATGGTCACCGCAATGACCCGGTGGGTTATGCCGGGGCATTGGAGGCCTTTGACCGCAGGCTGCCGGAAATAATGGAAGCCATGCTGCCAGATGATCTATTAATCCTTACAGCGGATCACGGCTGTGATCCCACCACGCCCGGCACCGATCATACGAGGGAATATGTACCCTTAATTGTCTATGGGAAACAGATAAAAAGTGGTGTTAACCTAGGCGTAAGGTCGTCCTTTAGCGATGTTGCGGCTACCTTAGCCGACCTTTTTGGCATTACCTTTAATGTTGGGAAAAGCTTTGCGCCCGAAATATTGCAATCGTAAGGAGAATAGAAAGAAGGTATTAGAGCATGAGAATGGTTGACATTATCCTGAAAAAAAGGCGGGGGCTGGAGCTTAGCTCGGAGGAAATTGACTTCTTCGTGCAGGGTTATACCCATGACAAGATACCAGACTACCAGGCCGCAGCTTTTCTGATGGCTGCATTTTTCCAAGGCTTCTCCCCCCGGGAAACGGGTGATTTAACTATTTCTATGGCTCGTTCCGGGGACCAGGCAGACCTTTCGGGGATTCCGGGGATAAAAGTGGACAAACATAGTACCGGCGGCGTCGGTGATAAGGTGACCTTGATTGTTGGTCCCTTAGTGGCTGCAGCTGGTGTACCGGTAGCCAAGATGTCCGGCCGTGGCTTAGGGCATACCGGAGGTACCATCGATAAACTGGAATCGATTCCCGGATTTAAGGTAACAATGGATAATCAAAGCTTTTTGGAACAAGTAAGAAATTTGAAATTGGCTGTTGTGGCCCAAACGGGGCAGTTGGCACCGGCGGATAAAAAACTTTATGCTTTGCGGGATGTCACTGCCACGGTGGAAAGCATTCCCCTCATAGCCGCTTCTGTCATGAGTAAAAAGATAGCAGCCGGTGCAGATGCCATTGTCTTGGATGTAAAAGTGGGCAGTGGTGCTTTTATGAAAAACCCCTCAGATGCCTTTAGCTTAGCCAGGACAATGGTTGAAATTGGACATCGCCTGGGGCGACAAACAGTGGCCCTGATTACAGATATGGATCAACCCTTGGGTTTTGCCATAGGTAATGCCCTGGAAGTAAAAGAGGCCATAGAAACCCTACGGGATAACGGTCCGGCTGATTTAAAAGAAATATGTATTTGTTTGGGCTGTGAGATGCTTGGTTTAGCAGGTATTGAAAAAGACCAGTTGGCCGCCCGCAGGAAATTAGAAGACCTGTTAAAGAGTGGTGCAGCCTTAAATAAATTAAAAGAATTTGTTCAGGCCCAGGGGGGCAACCCCCAGGTAGTGGATCATTTTGATCTATTGCCCCAAGCCTCTGATATACACCAAGTAACCGCATTGACCGATGGGTATGTTAGAGAAATCCAGTCGGAACAGGTTGGCCTGGCCGCCATGTGGCTGGGAGCTGGCCGTGCCACCAAGGAATCTGTGATTGACCTGGCTGTGGGTGTGGTCTTAAGAAAAAAAGTTGGTGATTTTGTAAACAAAGGTGAGGTAATCGCTGAATTGCATGTTAATGAAAATAAGGAGATTACCAAAGTTGCAGACATGCTTAGACAGGCCTATGTTTTACAAAGGGAACCGGTTGAAGCCAAGGATATTTTACTGGGTAAGGTAACCAAAGAAGATCTATAGCGATTAGCTTAGCCCTGGGTCACGGCTCACGGCCAAAAAGGAGGTGCATAAAGTACCTCTTTTTCCATAAACTCCCTCTATAGTTTACAGCATATTACAAGATTTAAAGATAACAATAATAGAAGCAATAACTAGGACTATAGGGGGAAAGGTTATGACAAGAAAAGTGAAAAATATTGGTACAGTATTCATCTCCTTAATGTTAGTTTTATTATTGGCAGTGGGCACGGCATTGGCTCAGCCTGCAAGTCCACAGGCAGCCGAGTCTAGTAGTGCAAAGGAAAAGGCCCCGGCTGCACAGCTAGAAACCGCTGCTGAGACTGCAGTTTTAATGGATTATAGCTCCGGACAAATTTTATATAATAAAGATATGCATGTTGCCAAACCAATGGCCAGTGTTACCAAGCTAATGACCATGTTGCTTATTTGCGAAGCGGAGGCCCAAGGAAAGTTTAAAACCTCAGATAAGGTAATCGCCAGCGAACATGCTTGCAGCATGGGTGGCTCACAAATCTTCTTGGAACCAGGTGAAGAACTTAGCGTAAAGGAAATGTTGATTTCGATCGCCACTGGCTCGGCCAATGATGCCAGTGTAGCCATGGCTGAATATGTTGGGGGCTCTGAAGAAGAATTTGTTTCCATGATGAATGGAAAGGCCGAGGAAATGGGTTTAAAAAATACTCATTTTTCGAATCCCACAGGACTACCGGTAGAAAACCATTATACCTCTGCCTACGATATGGCCCAAGTGCTCAGGGAATGCTTGCGTTACCCGCTTTTTAGGGAAGTTTCAGCAATTTACGAGTACGATTTGCGTGGTGGCGATTTTAAATTATGGAATACCAACAAGCTTTTAAAATGGTATGCCGGGGCAGATGCCGGAAAAACTGGTTGGACCAATGAGGCTAGCTATTGTTTAGCTGCTTCAGCTAAGCGAGATGGTCTCAGACTGGTATCCGTGGTATTGGGTTGCCCCATGCCAAGAACCCACTTCCAAGAAACCATTAAAATTTTTAACTATGGTTTTGCTAAATACAAAGCAGTAACCATGGCTGAGGCCGGTCAAGTTGTTAAAGAAATTAAGGTCGATAAGGGTGTAGCGGATCAGGTGAAAATTATTACCAAAGATCCAGTGGGTATGGTAGTCCCCAAGGGACAGGAAAAAACCATACAGGGCAACATTAAATTACCAGAAAGTATCGATGCACCGATCAATAAAGGGCAGGTAATTGGACAATATGTTTTAAATAAGGATGGTCAAGAAGTATTGAAAGTTGATCTGATTGCGGCCCAGGATATTAATAAAGCCTCCCCGCTGAAGCTTTTAAATGATATGCTGGAACGTGTTTATAGTATGGAATAGTTTTAGAATAGGAAAAGCAGCCGCTGATGGGCTGCTTTTCGACATTCATTTTGGAAAAAATTAGAAGGTAATTCTAAATTTAGGTAGAAATATGGAAAATATAACCAATGCAGAGGAGGCAGGTACCGTTATGCAAGTAGATATTGAACAAAAACAGGACACCTTGTTAGTTCGTCTGGGAGGGGAAATGGATTTCGGCGTGGCTGATAAATTGCGTAAAGCTTTAGATAATGAATTAGTTGAAAAGAGAGCAAAAAATTTAGTAATTAATCTATCCCGTGTAACCTTTATCGATAGTTCAGGCCTAGGCGTAATTCTAGGGCGTTATAAGCGCTTAGTAAATAGTGGGGGAAAAGTTATTTTGGTTGGTGCGCAGCCCCAGGTACACAGAATACTAGAGCTTTCAGGTCTGGTGCAAATAATGGAGGAATACCCGGATGAAACGGTGGCCCTAGCTAAAATTGTGTAAAGGAGTTGATATATCGTGAAGATGTTAAATCACTGTTCCATTGATTTTACCAGTATACCTGAAAATGTTGGCTTTGCCAGGGTAGCCATTGCTGCCTTTGCTTCACAACTGGATTGTACTCTACCAGAACTTGAAGAGATAAAGGTTGCTGTCTCAGAAGCAGTAGGCAATGCGATCCTGCATGGCTATCGAAATAAGCCAGATAAAATCGTCCGTGTAACAGCAACCATCTATAAAGAAGGATTAGAGATACAAGTAGCCGATGAGGGCATTGGTATTCGAGATATCCATCTTGCCATGCAGCCGGCATATTCCACAGATCCAGAAAGAATGGGTCTTGGCTTTGTATTTATGCAATCATTTAGTGATCGTATGCAGGTGGATTCCCAGCCTGAAAAAGGCACCACTGTGACAATGTTTAAGCGAATCGGTTTGCGAGGTGCCCGGGCCCGGACCCGTGCCAATTAGCAAAGGCGGGATGTCGATGAGTTCTTCAAGGCTCCTGGAAATGAATCTTCCCCGCTTCCCTCTATTAGGTGACAAGGAAATGAGAGATTTGCTAATAAAGGCACAGGCTGGTAATAGTGAAGCGAGGGAGAGATTAGTCAACTGTAATTTAAAATTGGTTTTTAATTTGGTGCAGCGGTTTAGTAATAGGGGTTATGAGTTAGAAGATCTGTTTCAAATTGGCTGTATCGGGTTAATGAAGGCCATTGATAAATTTGATTTAACCTATGATGTTAAATTTTCAACCTATGCTGTACCTATGATTGTAGGTGAAATCAGACGTTTTCTAAGGGATGACAGTCCCGTCAAGGTAAGCCGTTCCCTCAAGGAAACGGCCTACAAAATTCAGCAAACCAGGGACCGGCTTACGGCGAGATTGGGCCGGGAACCTTCGATCAATGAGATCTCGGAAGAACTTGGCGTTAATCGTGAAGAAGTTGTTAATGCCCTTGAAGCAGCGCAAATGCCAACATCAATTTATGAAACGCTGCATCAGGATGATGGTGATCCAATTTATATATTGGATCAGCTTAGCGGGGAAGAGGATGGGGAAGCTCCTTGGTTGGAAAAATTAGCGATTAAACAAGTTTTAATTGAATTGCCGGAAAGGGATCGTCAAATTTTATTATGGAGGTTTTTTGAGGACAAAACTCAGTCCGAAGTGGCACTGCGGCTTGGCCTTTCGCAAGTGCAGGTTTCCCGTTTAGAGAGACAGGCTTTAAGAAAACTAAAAGAGTTAATGCAGCAAACAGGCAGCTAAGAAGCACAGGGACGGTTCTCCCGCTTCCTTTAAAGGAAGCGGGAGAACCGTCCCTGTGCTTCACTTATCATTTTGAAAGCATAAAAGAAATTTAAAAACACATAATACCTAATGTAAATGACAGAAAAAGCAAAAGGTGGTGTGAAATGATACTTAAATGATTTCCTCAGGAGATTTTAAATTTGACAAAAAAACATATAAAGAATTGGTACGGCAGGTAAAGCCAAAGCCTACCGTGGTTAAAAATAGTATTTTGGCCTTCGGGGTAGGCGGTTTGATTTGTACCCTGGGACAGCTTATGACGGATTACTTTAACAGATTGGGGCTTGGTGTACAGGATGCAGGGCTGGCCACATCGGCGGTCTTAGTTTTTTTAGCAGCCTTTTTAACGGGGTTGGGTGTCTATGATGAAATAGCAAAATATGCAGGGGCAGGAACGATTGTGCCAATTACTGGTTTTGCCAACTCAATGGTTGCCCCAGCCATGGAGTATCGAGGTGAAGGCATGATTTTTGGCACAGGAGCAAGGCTATTCACCATTGCCGGACCGGTTCTTGTTTTTGGCATTTTTAGTTCATGGCTTGCTGGTTTGATAACCTATCTATTTTCCATTTAACGGGGGTGTCAAAGGATCACTTCGCCTAAAAAACTTGGTCTGCAGACCGTTGTTTTTAAGAACCCACCAGTCATAATTGCTTCAGCCTGTATAGCAGGACCCAAAGAAGCGCAAGGACCACTGGGGCACACCTTTGATAAAACGATAGATGACTTATATTACAATGAAAGTACGTGGGAGAAAGCAGAACAAAAAATATTTCAAGAAACCCTTGAGTTGGCCATCTATAAGTCCGGGTTAGAAATTGAAAAGATCGATTACTTATTGGCCGGCGACCTAACAAATCAAATTATTGCCGCAAATTTTACAGCCAGAAATATAGGGATACCCTTTCTGGGATTGTATGGTGCCTGTTCAACAATGTATGAGGGCTTAGCCCTCGCCAGCATGCTGATAGACGGTGGTTATGCAGAATATGTATTGGTCGGTGCTTCCAGCCATTATGCAACGGCGGAAAGGCAGTTCCGTTTTCCCATCGAGCAGGGGGTACAACGGGCAATGTCTGCACAGTGGACGGTTACTGGTGCCGGTGCTATGCTGTTGGCGGCACAGGGAGCTGGACCGCGCATAACACATGCAACCGTTGGCAAAGTTATTGATTTTGGTGAAGGAGATGCCAGTGACATGGGAGCAGCCATGGCCCCGGCTGCCGCTGACACACTTTTAAAACATCTTTCAGATACAGGTCGGACTTTAGAATTTTACAACCTAATTGCCACGGGGGATCTGGGCAAATACGGCAGGGAATTGGTGGTAAGGCTGGCTGAACAGCAAGGTGTAAAACCTTCCCACACCTATCAGGATTGCGGTGTATTGATTTTTGCTGAAGAACAGGATGCACATGCCGGAGGCAGTGGTTGTGCCTGTTCGGCAGTTGTGACCTGTGGCTACATATTAAATGAAATGAACAGGGGAAGGATTAAAAAATTTCTTGGTATTGGTACAGGTGCTTTATTATCACCTTGCAGTTGTCAACAGGGGGAAACGATCCCTGGTATTGCACATGCTGTGGCCATTGAAATGTAAGGGGGTAAAGAAATGCTGCTCAAAGCTTTCCTGGTAGGGGGTGCCATTTGTTTAATGGGACAGCTTCTGATGGATTTGACCAGTCATAGAATTACCCCAGGCCATATATTAGTGGTCTTTGTCACCCTTGGAGTAATTATTAGTGCTTTGGGTTTTTACCAACCCTTGGTAGATTTTGCCGGTGCCGGTGCCACCGTACCACTAACGGGATTTGGTCATCTGATGGCCCAGGGTGCCATCACAGAGGCAAAGAATTCTGGCTTACTAGGGGTGTTTAAGGGTGCCTTAGGTGCTGCAGCAGGAGGAATCACAGCAGCAGTGGTGTTTGGCTATTTGGCGGCCCTGGTTTTTAAACCCAAGGGGTAGGTGGTTTAAATGAGTCAAAAAAGAAATGTAATTTTAGTTACAGATGGGGACCAAATTGCCCGGCGCACTTTGGAGGTGGCTGCCAAAAATATAGGGGCCCGGTGCATATCCATGTCAGCAGGTAATCCTACCCGTTTGACTGGCCAAAGGTTGGTGGAACTGATTAAATCTGCGGCCCATGATCCGGTTATTGTGATGTTTGATGATAAAGGGGTCGAGGGACAAGGTTTGGGAGAAAAGGCCATGATGGAAGTTTATAACAGCCCGGAGATAAATATTTTGGGGGTACTGGCTGTTGCTTCCAACAGTGGTGGTTGTGACGGTGCCAAGGTTGATGTGTCCATTACCGATACAGGAGCAGTGGTTAAAGGACCGGTCAATAAATTTGGCAGAACCACCAGGCGCATTGAGCTTCAGGGGGATACCGTAGAAATATTGAACGACCTTGATGTTCCGGTGGTTGTTGGTATTGGTGATATTGGCAAAATGTATGGGGCGGATGATTACCACTATGGGGCCCCCGTGACCACCAGGGCTTTACAAGAAATCATCGAAAGGAGTGGTTTTGTTTGGGAGCAGCTACAGTAGAAAAGGAAGCACCAAAGATTTCCTCAAACTTAGAAAGAAATATCGCCTATCTCAATAGTGTTTTGGGCTATGGTAAAAGTTTTGATATCGTATTAAGGCGTTTTAATGTGGCAGGAAAAGAAATTGCCATGTACTTTGTCAATGGTTTTGTCAAAGATGATGTAATGTCCTTAATTTTAAGAAATCTGGACGAGCTTAAGAGACCAGATGTTTCTCCCAACAGCTTAAAAAAATTATTTAATGAGCATATCAATCACATTCAAGTTGACCCGGTTGGGGATTTAGATAAGGTAATTGACCAGGTCTTAAGTGGTCCTCTGGCCCTTTTAATAGAGGGAGAGGAGCAAGCACTGATTATTGACTTGCGGATTTATCCTTCCCGTTCCCCCCAGGAACCGGATCTGGAAAAGGTAGTAAGGGGTCCCAGGGATGGTTTTGTGGAAACCGTTTTAATGAATACCTTATTAATCCGGAGGCGGTTAAGGGACCCCCGATTGAGAAATGAAGTAATGCAGATAGGAACCCGCTCGAAAACAGATGTAGTAATTTCTTACATAGAAGATGTGACAAACCCCGATTTGGTTAAAACCATTAAGGATAGATTGCAGAAAATTAAAATTGACGGTATTCCCATGGCGGAAAAGGCCGTTCAGGAAATAATAGAACCTGGCAAGTATGGTAATTTGTTCCCAAAAGTGCGTTTTACGGAACGCCCGGATGTGGCGGTATCACATTTGCTGGAAGGTCGGGTATTAGTCATGGTGGATACTTCCCCCAGCATTATTATTGCTCCCAGTACTTTGTGGGATCACCTGCAATCAGCAGAAGAGTATCGGCAGGGGCCTCCCATCGGTATTTATATCCGGTGGGTACGCTATGCGGGAGTACTAGGTGCCTTGTTCCTGCTGCCACTGTGGTTTCTCTTTGTCATCCAGCCGGAACTCTTGCCCCCGGCATTAAAGTTCATTGGGCCGAATGAACCGGGTAAGATACCAATCATTGTACAGTTTTTATTGGCGGAATTGGCCATTGATATGATTAGGCTGGCCACCATTCATACACCTACCCCACTTGCCACTTCCACGGGTATTATTGCTGCCATTCTAGTGGGAGATGTGGCCATAAGCGTTGGCTTATTTAACGCAGAGGTTGTTATGTATACTGCCATAGCTGCCGTGGCTTCCTTTATGATTCCCAGCTATGAAATGGGTTGGGCCATTCGATTAGTAAGGCTGTTTCTGCTGCTGGCCACCGCTGCCTTCCGTTTGCCGGGCTTGATTATTGGCTCTGCCATCGTTTTAATTTATTTGATTCGGACAAAATCCATGGGTGTTCCGTACCTGTGGCCATTAATTCCCTTTAATGCCACGGCCATGCTTTCGGTAATCGTTCGCACACCAGTGGAGGTTCAAAATAAAAGGCCTTCAATTTTTAAGCCCAAGGATAAGATCCGTCAGGCAATGCCCGAACCCGCTCGCAAACCGGATAAACAAGAGGATTAATAGAAAAAATAAGGGGGTGCCGCAAAAAACTACTTGGAACAGCAGCAAGCGGCACTCCCTTTGTTTTTTGTCACGAAAAACGTTACTCCGAGGCTTAATGACCATGACCCAAGGCTGTTACGATATATTAAGCGCCATTTGGTACTCCTCAGGGGTATTTACATTAAAGAATATTTTTTCCCAGTTATAATCGGCATTATCAATTAAATCGTAATATTTTACCTCAACTAGGTCATAAAAGGATCTTATTTTGGTACACTCCAACTGTAAAGCCTGCTCCACAGCGGGCAAGCAATCCTTTCGATAGGCTGCGTGTAAGGGTTGCAGGTATTTGCCTTGACGGGGAACCACAGCCTGAAATTGACCAAGGTAATCCGTTAATTTGATGGCAAAGGATGAATCTAAAAACGGCATATCACAGGCAACAAAGAAGGCAGCCTGATTGGTAATGTTTTTTAATCCACTGTGGATCCCAGAAAGTGGCCCACGGTTGGGAAATATATCCGTATAGATCGGCAGGTTATAATTGGCATACTGAGCCGGGGTGTTGCTGATAATGATTATTTCCTGGAAAAAAGGCTGGAGTTTCTCGATGATTATTGTTAGCATGGGTTTGCCATTTAATTGCAATAATGCTTTATTCGTCTTCATACGACTGCTGCTGCCACCTGCTAAAATAACGGCAGAATAAGGGCAATGCTTATCCAATAGTATGCACATCCCCATTTGAATATTTGGAATAGTTTATGAATATACTTAATATAAAATAATTTTAATTGTGAAATATGTCTGCAATGTTATAAAAATTATGGCAATGTAAAGTGTAACTTTTATTAAAGCGAAAAAGCCAATAAACAAGGCCGTTGATTTTTAATTATAGCCTATATAATTTCGAAAAATACAACATTATTATACTTGCCAAAAAGAACTTTGAAAAGCAGGGGACATACCAAACCAAACCTAATTTATGAGAAAATAATTAATTTTTTCTAAAGAATAATAATTCACTAGAATTTAAAGGCAACAAAACAATATGTGTTGCAAAACATGTCCCAAGTTTGGCATAATGTTAGTAGTATGTCTTGTTTTTAAAAATGCATCAATGTGAAACATGTCTCACACAAAATTAATGGATGAAAGGGGGTTGAACGTCTTCTTCGAGGGAATTTTACAACCGACTCACTTGATACTTATTTTAGTTGTGGTATTAATTATTTTTGGCCCTGGCAAACTACCAGAGGTAGGTAAAGCCATGGGTAAAACAGTAAGTGAATTTAGAAGAGCTACTTCGGCAAGTTTTGAGCAGGAAGAGAAAAAAGAGAAAGCTGCTCCAGCTAAGGAAGAAGAGAAGTAGCACCAGAGTTTCAACCCAATAAAGATAATCCCGGTTAAACCGAGGGGGTTAATTCCATGAGAAAAATAAGCAGGCGCGACTTTTTAAAAAATATTGGGCTGGGGACTGCGGGGTTGACCTTAGTGGCAACCCCCGCCATAGCTTCTGAGGCCCATCATCAAATTACGGGAGAGAACCTACCTTCTAAAATCAGAAAGGTAAAGGAAACCTTTACAGTTTGTGCATTCTGTGGTTGTGGTTGTGGCATTATCCTATATGCCAATAACGATAACAAAATCATTTACTGTGAGGGTGATCCGGATCATCCCATTAATGAAGGATCCATTTGCTCTAAGGGTAATGGAATCATTGACACCTATAACACAATTGAAAAAAAGGGTAACCGTGTAATTAACAGGCTTCGCATTACCAAACCTCTCTATCGAGCTCCTGGCAGCACCAAATGGGAAGAAAAAAGCTGGGATTGGGCCCTATCTGAGATTGCCAAGCGAGTTAAGAAAACGAGAGATGCCTCCTTTGAAGAAAAAGATCGTAAGGGTGTGACAGTAAACCGGTCAACAGCCATTGCTACCTTTGGTAGTGCCTCGTTAGATAATGAAGAAAACTACCTGATGCATAAAATGTTTAGGTCGTGGGGGCTTATTAACATCGAGCACCACGCCCGTCTCTGACACTCCTCCACAGTAGCCGGTTTGGCTGCTTCTTTTGGACGGGGTGTAATGACTAACCACTTTATTGATTTTAAGAATAGTGATGTATTTCTGATGATTGGCTCCAACTCTGCTGAAAACCACCCTCAGGCTATGAAGTGGATCATGAAAGCTAAGGACAAGGGAGCCAAACTGATTGTTGTGGATCCCAGACTAACCAAGTCCGCAGGACTTGCGGATATGCATGCTCGTCTCCGCCCTGGTACGGATATCGCTTATATTAACGGATTAATTAACTATATCATTGAAAATAATTTGCATTTTAAAGATTATGTGGTTAATTACACCAACGCCAGTTTCCTAATTAACCCCGAGTATAAATTCGAAGATGGGGTGTTCTCAGGGCTAGTTGAAAAGGATGGTATTAAGAGCTATGATGCCAAGACCTGGCAATATCAAATGGATGGAGATCCTGTAAAGGATGGCATTAGAGAAGAGGCCATCAAGAAAGATCCCACTTTGCAAGATCCTAACTGTGCCTTCCAGCTTCTGAAAAAACACGTTAGTCGCTATGATCTAAAGACAGTTTCACAAGTTACCGGTACGCCTGAGGAAGTTCTCAAGAAGACCTATGCCCTATTCGCTTCTACGGGCAAGCCAGATAAGGCAGGTAACGTGATCTATGCGATGGGTATTACCCAACACACCTATGGTTCCCAGAACTGCCGGGCCCTCAGTGTACTGCAACTTCTCCTGGGCAACATTGGTATTCCTGGCGGCGGTGTGAATGCCCAACGTGGAGAATCTAACGTGCAGGGTTCCACTGACTTTGCCATGCTGAATCACTTACTGCCTGGTTATAACCCAATGTTTTATGCCAGCAAACACAAAACGCTGCAGGACTACATGGACAAGGATGTACCCAAAACAAGTTTTTGGTCCAACCGTGGTAAGTTTGTAGTTAGTATGCTAAAGGCTTGGTATGGGGATAAGGCCACGAAGGAAAATGAATTTGGCTTTAATTATGTACCAAAGCATGATGGCAAAAACCGTACCCATATGGGGATTTTTGAAGAGATGTCCGAGGGTAATATCAAAGGAATGATAGCCTGGGGTCAAAACCCTGCGGTAGGTGGTCCCTCCTCTTTCCAAGGGCGTAAAGCAATGGAAAAATTAGATTGGCTGGTGGCTGTAGATTTATTTGAAACAGAAACCTCTGCCTTCTGGCATCGCCCTGAGGCAGATCCCACTAAAATAAATACAGAGGTATTTTTCTTGCCTGCTGCTATGTCCTATGAGAAGGAAGGTACCGTAACCAACAGCGGCCGCTGGTTGCAGTTCCGTTATAAGGCTGTTGATCCACCGGGTGAAGCCAAGAGTGATCTTTGGATTGCCGATAGGCTGTTTAAAGCTGTTAAAAAAGAATATCAAAGCGGTGGCAAATACCCAGACCCAATATTTAACATGGTATGGAATTATGACATTCCTGGCGAAGATGAACCCAACATTGATCAAGTGGCCTTGGAAATCAATGGTTTTGAAGTTGGCTCCAATAAGGCCTTGGATAGTTTTGGCAAGCTAATGGACGACGGGTCCACGGCCTGCGGTTGTTGGATTCATACCGGCTACTGGTATGTGGATAAGGAAGCCAATACCGTTGCCGCCAAACGCCGGATGAATAAAGATAAATCGGGGTTAGGTCTATTTCCCCAATACGGTTTTGCCTGGCCCGCAAACCGTCGTATTGTATATAACCGATGCTCCGCAGACCCGGCTGGCAACCCGTGGAATCCCCAAAAGCCCCTCATTAAATGGGATGCCTTGGCTGGTAAATGGGAGAATGCAGACGTACCTGACTTTAAAGCAGTGGAACCAGCAAAGGAACCGGGCGGTCAAGCAACCCCCGTAACCCCTGATAAAACGGTGTCTTTCCTGATGCAAGAGGAAGGCCGGGGACGTTTGTTTGCGGTCAAGGGAGTTAATGACGGGCCTTTGCCGGAACACTATGAACCCATCGAAAGTCCGGTACAAAACATTATTTCTAAGCAGCAGACGATGCCCTTAGCCACTAAATTTAAGGGTGACTTTAGTAAAATAGCGGATACCGGCAGTGACAAGTATCCCTATGTAGGTACCACCCATCGGGTTATCGAGCACTATCAGAGCGGTGCCATTACCCGTAACTGCCCCACCTTAGCAGAGGTTTCTGCTCATATGTTTGCCAATATTTCGCCTAAACTGGCCCGTAAAATTGGTGTTAATACAGGTGATGATGTAATCGTTGAAACGATACGCGGCGAAATCACCTGTAAGGTTGCTGTTTCTGGTGTCTGTGTACCACTTAACGTAAATGGTAAAGAGGTTGAAGTCATCGGTATGCCTTGGTGCTTTGGTTATAAAGGCATTGCCACGGGTGCTTCGGCCAATGACCTGACACCAAGTGTAGGCGACCCGAATACCAATATTCCGGAATACAAAGCTTTCTTATGCAATATTAAGAAAACCGGCAAACATTAAAGCGTGCTGCTAAATGGGGGTGTAATAAATGTCAAAAGGTGTATTAGTTGATATAACCAGGTGCATGGGCTGTAAAGCTTGTCAGGTGGCCTGCAAGCAGTGGAATGACCTGCCATCCAGCAACCCTGCTTTTAAGGATGGTCTAACCAGCCCGCCGGATATGGATGGTTATACCTATACCACCGTGCAAATAGAGGTAATTGAAAAAGATAACGATTATACCATGCGCTCCGGTAAGCGGCAGTGTATGCATTGTCTACATCCTGCCTGTGCTTCAGCTTGCTTTGCTAAAGCACTACAGAGAGATCCCAAGACAGGGGCTGTGGTATATTACCCTCACCTTTGCGTAGGTTGTCGTTACTGCATGCTGGCATGTCCCTTTGATATTCCTAAATATGAATGGGATAAGCAGTTTCCGTTAATTGCAAAATGTCAGTTTTGTTTTGATCCCAATGGCAAGTATGATCGCCTGGGCCATGGTTTAGGCCCGGCCTGTGTGGATACCTGTCCCACAGGAGCCTTGAAATTCGGCGAGCGGGATGAACTGCTTAAAGAAGCATGGCAGCGTATTAACCGTGATCCTAAATATATTAAAAAAGTAATGGGTGAAAAAGAAGCCGGTGGCACATCCTGGCTCTATATTTCCGACGTGCCCTTTGAAAACTTTAGTTTCCGTCCCAATTTGGGTACCAGGCCGTTGCCGGAGTACTCCCACGATTTTTTAAAGTGGACACCAGTTATTGCGGTGGGCTGGGGTACTTTATTGACTGCCTTGTATCATTACACCAAGCGGCGTGAAAAGATTGCTGCAGAGAAGGATAAAAATGTTCACATGTAGGCCGCTGCTATCATCCTTAAAATTTTACACGTTTGATGATAGTGAAAAAATGGTGAACCAAAAGGTTATTGGGGGGGAAAATAATGTCGGCAAATAAGGGATTGCTACAGGAAATAAAGGAATATAATTGGAAATTCACCATGACTCCCGCTCGTAAAGTATTATTCTTACTGGCTGGTCTTGGTGTAGTTTGCATGATATTCCGTCTTGCCGTAGGCCTAGGCATGACCACAAACCTCAGTGATAAGTGGCCTTGGGGCCTGTGGATTGGCTTTGACGTCTTAACAGGTGTTGCTCTGGCCGGTGGTGGTTATGGTACAGCCATTATTGTCCATGTATTGCATCGTGGTAAGTATCATGCCATTGCCAGAAGTGCCATGTTAACTTCATTATTGGGTTATATATTGGTAATGGCCGGGTTATTTATGGATATCGGTCAATGGTTTAACTTCTGGCGGCCCTTTGTTTCCTGGGGTCATGCCTCTGTGTTGTTTGAAGTTTTCTGGTGTGTATCTTGTTACACCACGGTTCAGGTTTTAGAGTTTGGGGAGGTAGTAACGGAGAAGGTTGGTACTAAATATCATGCTATGTTTAAGAAGGCTTTGCCTGTCCTCATGATCATTGGTATTATCTTCCCCACCTTGCACCAATCCTCACTGGGTGCTTTATACCTGATTATGGTGGATAAACTTTATCCTTTGTGGTGGTCACCCTATTTGGGGCTGCTATTCTTGATGTCCTCCTTCTTTGTGGGGCCCGCCATGATCTGTGTGGAAACAGCTTTGGCAGGCAGGGCCTTTAAGCACGAAGTACCCATCCATGTGTTACGGGGTCTAGTGCGAATTTCCGGGGTCTTTATGATCCTTTACTTGGGCCTGAAGTTCTTTGATTTGGTAAATAGGGGAGTATTTAACCTGATATTTAAGGGCAACTTAGAGGGGAACCTATTCCTGTTGGAAGTTGTGTTAGGCGTCATGATTCCCATCTTTATTGCCTTTAGCGGCTATAGCAACACACGTAAAGGCCTGATTACCTTTGGTGTCCTGGTCAGCGGTGGATTGATTTTCAACCGTATGAACGTGGTCTTTACCGGCATGTCAGCGGCCATTGGCGGCTGGTACTTCCCATCCATCATGGAATGGGCTGTAAGTATAGGTCTGGTGGCAATCGGCGCTCTCGTGTATTGCTTTGCTGCTGAGAACTTCAATGTTCTGGATCATCACGAAGAGCATCATCATAATGCGACCGCCTAAACTAATTAAAGGAGCGGCTCTAATGGGAACAAAGAAAAGCACTGAAAAACTGGCCAACTTTTATTTAGAAGTAATGGAACAGGAACATGATATAGCATCATTAGAGTGGAAAGCGGATATTGATCATCAACAAATGAACCGGTGGTCCCAGGGTGAGGCTGCTTTGGCCCTTGTCCCGCCGGTCATAAATGCAGAAAAGATATTTGCACGGCTGCTAGCTGTGGCCCAGGCCTGCCAGAAATGGCAGGCTGGTCCCCAGCCAGTTTCCGATGAGTTTATCAATGGGCTAAAGGGGTTAAATTCTTTCGAGGAAAAGAATTTAATCGAGGCATTATTTTATTTAGAAGGAAACAAGTATGAATGGGCCAAGAGGTTAGCAGTGCCCTTGGGTCTCCTTGACTTTATTGCTTTAGCTACCTTCAAACCAATATTAAAGGCATTTGGGGAAGGGTTCTTAAAGCAAATTGATTTGGCGGAATGGAATCATAATCACTGCCCGGTTTGCGGTGATCAACCCACCATGGCGAAGCTCGTGGGGAAGGAAGGTCATCGAAAACTCTATTGTGGACGCTGTGAGACGGAATGGCGATTTAAGAGAATAGGCTGTCCCTATTGCAAGGATGAAAACTCTTCGCAAACAACATTTATAACGCTGGATGATTGTAAACAATATCGTGTTTACCTGTGTGATAGATGTAAAAGCTATCTAAAGACAGTGGATGAGCGAGTTGCCGGGGAAGTGGATTTGTTTTGCGAGGATTTAGCCACTGCAGCATTAGATGAAATAGCCCAGTCTGAGGGGTATCAACGGGGCGATCAGAGACAGCAAGCATAAAACTAGGCTAATTCACTGCACAGGGGGGTAGCTAGTTTGCTAGAAGAAAAAGATCAAACGATGATTGAGCACATGGAGGAACTACGCCGGGTGCTAATCATCTCTTTAGTTGCTACGGTAATTATGGCTGGTGTTTGCTGGTTTTTTAGCGATAGAATTCTCGAAATTGTTCTTCAGCCGGTTCTTGCCACTGGCAATAAAATGCATTATATCGGTATCTTAGAAGCATTAATGACGAAAATTAAGCTTTCTTTCTTCCTAGGATTTCTTGCGGCCCTGCCGGTTATCCTATGGCAATTTTGGGCATTTATTATGCCGGCCCTACTCAAGACTGAGAAGATTTATTTTACCATCTTTGTCATCGTATCCTATATTTTTTTTATTGCCGGTATTTTATTTTCCTTTTACACCGTCTTTAGCATTGGTGTTAAATATCTGTTGCACTTTGGCGGAGAAGAACTATTACCGATGTTAACCATCGGTAACTATGTATCCTTTGCCATGATGTTTATTCTGCCCTTTGGGGTGGTTTTTGAACTGCCTCTGGCAGCTTTTATACTGGCCCAACTGGGAATTATCGACTATCAGTGGATGGTAAAGAAAAGGAAAATGGCCATTCTCTTCTCGGTGGTGGCAGGTGCAGTTTTGGTTCCCTCACCGGATATCATCACACCGTTAATGATGGCTGCCCCAATATACTTGCTCTTTGAGTTAAGTGCTTCGATTATCAAGCTCGTGGAATGGTTAAAGAAACGTAAAGCTAAGAAAAAGGCATTGGAGGAGCAGGAATAGCCCTCCGCCCTCCGTTGGTATTTGGGGGCGGCCTTTGGTCACCTGCTCTTCGTTTTTCGTCCTCTGCAAGACCGAATCGTTTCGGTCTTTTTTTATTTGCGGCTATTCCATGGTGACATTGAAATAACAAAAACCCCCAGTCGAACAGAAAAAAAGCGGACGGTAAAGGGCCTTGTCTAAAAACCTGACGCGATAAAACATCAGCACTCCTTAGACGTGTCAATAATTTGTACATGAAATCAAGCAGGTGTTTTTTAAAAAGTGTAGAAATTAAGAAATTAAACATTTGTGCAGTAAATTAACACATGTATATAAGGGGGGTGTCCCTGGGAGAAAGGTGTTATGTGGATGCATTATATTTGTTTTTAGGAGGAGTTTAAGTTGGCACAACGTGAACAATGGGGAAGTCGATTTGGATTTATTATGGCAGCGGTTGGATCTGCCGTAGGCTTAGGAAACATTTGGCGATTCCCCTACATGGCCGCTGATAACGGCGGCGGTATCTTTTTTCTTTGCTATTTATTTGCATTATTAACTGCTGGGATACCCATTATGATTTTAGAGTTTGGTATTGGTCATAAGTATCGTGCTGGTGCGCCCCTCAGCTTTGCTAAGATGAACCGAAAGTGGGAATGGCTCGGTTGGTGGCAGGTTCTCGTATGCTTTTTCATTGCTGTATATTATGTTGTGGTTATTGCCTGGGCGATTTCCTTTACGGGTTTTTCCATTACCCAAGCCTGGGGAGATGCTCCCAAGGACTTTTTCTTTGGCCAATACTTGCAATTAACAGACAGTCCCTTTAATCTAGGCGGTATTAATACGCAAATCTTATTACCCCTTGCACTAGCTTGGGGCATAGCCTTTGTTGCCCTCTACACCGGGGTTAAGTCCGGTATTGAAAGAATAACCAAGATCCTTATCCCGGTTCTGTTTTTTATGGTAGTATTTATTGTAATCCGCGGCGTAACCTTACCTGGTGCAGCAGCCGGCTTAAACTTCCTGTTCGAGCCTGATTTTAGCAGAATCTTTGATTATAAGGTTTGGACTGCAGCCTATGGCCAAATTTTCTTTGATTTAAGTATTTGTTTTGCAATTATGATTACTTATTCCAGTTATCTGCCCAAGAATTCTGATGTTGTGGGTAATGCCTTCACAACCTGCTTAACGAACTGCAGCTTTAGTTTATTGGCTGGTATGGCAGTATTTAGTATTTTGGGACATATGGCTTTAACCCAGGGCGTTACCGTTGAAGAAGTTGCCACTGCCGGAGTGGGTTTAGCCTTTATCACCTTCCCTGCGGCCATTAGTACCCTTGGCAGTGCCGCTCCATTCTTTGGGGTACTATTCTTCTTAGCTCTGGCCTTTGCAGGAATTACTTCCTTGATTTCCATTAACGAAGCAGCCATTGCTAGTATTATGGATAAGTTTGATATAGAACGGAAAAAAGCTACCATCATCTATACAGGCACAGCAGCTCTTTGCAGCCTTCTATTTGCTACTGGCGCAGGTCTTTATATTCTTGACATCGTTGACCATTTTGTAAATAACTTTGGCATTGTATTTGGCGGCTTAATGCAAGTTCTCTTAATCGGTTGGTTGTTTAATTTAAAATCCATCAAGGAGCATATCAATCCCATATCCGACGTTAAAGTTGGTAACTGGTGGCTCTTCTCCATAAAAGTGCTTACACCTCTGGTTGCAGGTTACACCGGCATTATGACACTTATTGCGGATATTCAAAAACCCTACGAAGGATATCCACAGGATGCTTTATTCTGGTTTGGTTGGTTTGTCCTAATTGTCATAGCTGTTGGTGGCTGCCTCATGGCTTCTGTCAAATGGAGAAATGAACAATCGCTCGTTAAAGGAGGCGTTACTGGTGACAGGTAGTGCGATTTTTATGATGGTATTGGCGATGATATTGTTGTGGGGTGGGGCAGCCTATTTCCTGACCATGGCCATGAAAAGAAAATTTTAAATAGGATGGAAAGCTCTGGTTAGACCAGGGCTTTCTTTTTTCTTATCAGCGACCATTTTTTTATTAGTATATTTGGGTGTCATGAATCGCACATTAATAATGCAGTCTAGCCTAAAAGGAGGGGTTCCGTGAAAATAAAAGCTAAAAAACAAAGAGCCTTCAACACCAGTACCATGACTTCCAGCAGCAATTATAATGAGCAAAACGCAGAAGAAATTGCCGAAGAAATTGGTGTTGCGGAGAATCACACGGCAAAAAAGAATCGTAAATAGTTTGGCTAATTTAACAAGTGGGAGGGAAAATGAATGTCTAACAAAAGAAAAGATCGGGGAATGTTAGAGGAAACGGTGGAAAAATCGAAAGAGATGATGCAAGAACTGGGTACGGAACTTGGTTTAACGGAACAGCCTAAGGAGAGTAAACGTAAATAACCCAGAGATTAAGGCCGGGGAAACCCGGCCTTAATCTCTGGGTATAAATCCAATGGTTTTTTGTTTTTTGTTGCTAATGGGTTTTAACTTGGCTAATACATAGACCTCTTTTTGTTCCGCTTGATTAAAATACATACTTACAAAGGAATAATCTTCTGCCAGTAATTTGTTTGCTTCCTCGATGCCAATGACCCTAGTCAATTCGGTCATATAATTACTGTTCCCTACTGAAATGCCGCCCGTTGTTCCAGAATTGCAGGTGCTGCAGCTCATGACAAACCTCCTCCTTGGCTTTATAAGGAAATATATTTTATTTTATTAAATATATTATAGCAAGTTTTATAAAGGAAAGCATAGCCAAGAGAAATTTTGCCAATAATATTAGATGGAGCTGTGCAGGAGGAGGATATATGAATGTCTGTTCGGGTAGGAATACCTAGGGCTTTACTTTATTATTATTATTTCCCGTTATGGAAGGAATTCTTAGAACAACTCGGTGCGGAAGTTGTAGTTTCTGCTCCCACCACCAAAGGGATTCTTACCAGAGGGGTAGAGCAATGTGTGGATGAAGCATGCCTGCCAATAAAATTAGCCTTTGGACATGTGCAAAATCTAGCGGATAAGGGTGTAGATGTTATATTTTTACCCCGAATGGTAAGTGTGGCCCAGCGGGAATATATTTGCCCGAAGTTTTTGGGATTTCCTGATATGGTTCGGCAAAATATTAAGAATTTGCCGGTGGTCATGGATACTTCCTTTAATTTAAGGAAGAAACAAAGCGATGTAACTGATTTTGTTCAGCGGGTAGGAGCCTATTTTGGCAAAGGCATATTTAAATCCCGTCTAGCCTTTGGTGTTGCCTTAAGGAAACAAAAACAATATCAAGACCTGTTAGAACAGGGCCTGTTTCCAGAGGAAGCCATGGCTATTTTAGAAGGAAAAGAACCAAAGTCAAAAAATATCAACACGGACCTAACCATTGCTGTGATTGGCCACCCCTATAATATTTATGACCCCTTTATCAGTATGAATTTGCTAAATCGATTAAATAAAATGGGGGTCAAGGTACTAACAGCGGATCATTTGACAGAACAGAAAATTGAACAAGGGGCGGCAAAGCTCCCCAAAAAACTATTTTGGACCCTTTCCAAAAAAATAACCGGAGGGGCTTTGCATTTTCATGAAAAATCCACAGTGGACGGGATTATTCATGTGGCTGCCTTTGCCTGTGGGCCAGATTCAATGACCGGGGAATTAATTGAAAGATTCATTAGACGGGAAGGAAGAATGCCCTTTTTAAATATTAATTTAGATGAACATACCGGCGAGGCAGGTATTATTACCAGGGTGGAAGCCTTCTTGGATATGGTGCGCTGGAGGAGGGCGGTGGGATGAAGGTAACTTTCCCGCATATGGGATATATGTATGTATCATTACGGGGATTGTTAGAATTTTTAGGTATCGAAGTGATTGTACCTCCACCTTGCAGTAAAAGGACCCTCAACCTGGGAGTAAAACATTCCCCGGAATTTGCCTGTCTGCCAATGAAATTGAATGTGGGTAATTTTATTGAGGCCAGTGAACTGGGTGCCGACACGATTATGATGGCAGGTGGCTGTGGCCCTTGCCGTTTTGGTTATTATGCATATGTCGAAAATGAAATATTAAAGGACTTGCACGTAAATTTTGACTTAGTGGTAATGGAACCACCGGAGAAACATATCGGTGAATTGCTGGGGAGAATTAGAAAAATCACAGGCAACCAACCCTGGCTTAGGGTGATACAGGCCTTAAGGTTTGGTTATCTCAAGGCCAAAGCTGTAGATGAGATCGAGAAACTGTCCTATCAAAAACGTCCCAGAGAATTGGTCCATGGTGCCACAGATAACGCTTTGCAACAAGCCATTCATGAAATCGATCGAGCTAAAACACCAAAGGATTTAATCCTGGCGCAGGCTAAAGCCAGGGAAATCATGGCGGCGGTAGGGATTGATAGGGAGCGTCCGGTTTTAAAGGTAGCCTTGATTGGTGAAATTTACACTCTCTTAGAACCCTTTGCCAACGTTAATATTGAACGTCATTTGGGATATTTAGGTGCTGAGATCGATCGATCGATGATGCTAAGTGAATGGATTAATGATCACTTGTTTATGGGATTAATTAGAAATGCACCCAGCTCCGCAAGGTTTAAGAAGGCAGCACCCCCTTATTTAAATCATTTTGTTGGTGGACACGGTGAGGAAACAGTAGGGTCTGCTGTCTGGTATGCCCAACAGGGTTTTGCCGGGGCTGTGCAAATTTTGCCCTTTACCTGCATGCCGGAAATTGTAGCCCAAAGCATTTTGCCAAAAGTAAGTGAGGAAAACGGCATACCGATTATGACACTGATAATGGACGAACATTCTGGTGAAGCCGGTATGATAACAAGGTTAGAGGCATTTATTGATCTGTTAAAGAAGAAAGAGGAATATAAGGAGGCATTAACATCCTAGTGAAAGGCTATCTGGGAATTGATGTTGGTTCTGTAAGTACGAATATAATTTTTATGGATGATCAGGACCATATTTTGCAAAGTTTATATCTGCGCACCAACGGCCAACCAGTGGCTACTGTTCAAGATGGCCTAAGGCAAATAAAAGAGAAACTCCCCGCCCATGCAGTGGTCAGAGGTGTTGGAACCACCGGCAGCGGTCGGCAGCTAACAGGCATTGTAGTGGGATCAGATGCGGTTAAAAATGAAATTACGGCCCATGCGGTGGCTGCCTCCCAGCTGGTTTCAGGTGTCCAGACAATACTGGAGATTGGTGGGCAGGATAGTAAAATTATCATCCTCCGTAACGGAGTGGTGACGGATTTTGCTATGAATACGGTTTGTGCGGCAGGAACGGGCAGTTTTTTGGATCAACAGGCCAGCCGCCTAAATATTTCGATTGAAGAGTTTGGTGATATTTCCCTCCAGGGTA
This sequence comes from Desulfotomaculum sp. 1211_IL3151, assembly GCF_036763075.1. Classification (NCBI taxonomy): domain Bacteria; kingdom Bacillati; phylum Bacillota; class Clostridia; order Eubacteriales; family Desulfotomaculaceae; genus Desulfotomaculum; species Desulfotomaculum sp. 1211_IL3151. The sequence goes on from NZ_JBAIYV010000041.1 coordinate 189,692, forward strand.
AAAATCCCGTACGTATTGCCGGTCGTTGTGCAGTTTTTGCTGAATCGGATATGATTCATAAACAACAAATGGGCTATAATCTTGATGATATTTTAGCTGGCCTCTGTGAGGCCCTGGTACGAAACTATTTAAACAATGTGGGAAAGGGTAAAGAAATACTGGGACCTGTGGTTTTCCAGGGTGGTGTTGCTGCCAATGCAGGTATGAAGAGAGCCTTTGAAAGTGCCTTGGGTCTGGAAGTACAGATACCGAAGTACTTTAATGTGATGGGGGCAGTGGGTGCAGCCCTGTTGGCGAAAGATGCAGTCTCTAAGGGAGTGCCCACCCGTTTTAAGGGCTTTGGCGTTGCCGAGATGGAGTATAAGGCTGGCAGTATTGAATGCAATGGTTGTCCAAATCTTTGTGAGGTTATTGAAATGACTGAACAGGGCCAAGTAATTGCCCGCTGGGGAGATCGTTGTGGCAAATGGTCCAATGCTTTAGCAACTGGGGAGGCTGCCGGACATCGCGCCTAAGGGTAGGAATAACGAATGAAATGGGGCTGTCGCAAAACGTTTAATTGAAAACGTAGGGCGACATGCCCCTTTGTTATTTGTGACATAAAAATTATTACATCTACGAAAGTGAATTTTACCATTTAGGCCCCGATTTGGGCACAACAAAACAAGGGAAGACCTTCCCCTGTGAATAACTTTTCGTTTTTTGTTTAGGCGGCCTTGGGAATATGTAAGTATGCTCCACAGCGGTTGGCTCGGATCTTGTTGTGGAGTTTTTTTATGTTGAATGCAGTAGCCAACAAGATTAGTTCAGTCTGTACTTTTACCTGTCCTCGCAGGAGAAAACGTCGAAAACCCATGTCCTGTTTCAGTACGCCAAAAGCACCCTCGACCTGGATGGAGCGATTGATCCGCAAGAGAATGCCTTCGTCAGTATT
>NZ_JBAIYV010000060.1:0-21486 GCF_036763075.1 Desulfotomaculum sp. 1211_IL3151
TTATGCCCAAAACGGGGCTTAAATAGTGAAACTAACCTGCAAAGATGTAATGATTTTCCTGTCATGAATCAAAATGGGCGTGTCGCCCTACGTTTTCAAATAAACGTTTTGCAACACGCCCTTTTCTAAGAAGAAATTAATAAACCAGTATAATCAATATTGCCAACACGATTCGATAAATTGCAAAGGGAACTAACTTAATCCGATTGATTAACTGCAAAAAGAACCGAATGGATACTAGGGCAAATAGGAAGGCACTAATAAACCCGACCACGAAGAAGGGCAACGCATCCATGGTAAAGTACTGCCAGTTCTTAATCATTGATAGTCCGCTGGCTCCCAGCATTACTGGTACTGCCATGATAAAGGTAAAGTCCGCTGCCGCCCGGTGGCTCATACCCAGCAAAACCCCGCCGGAAATTGTCGAACCGGAGCGTGAAAAACCAGGCCACAATCCGATGCACTGAAACAATCCCATACCAAATGCCTGCTTATAACTAATTTCATCAACGGTTCTTTTGGCTTCCCTGGGGCGAAACTTGTCTGCCAAAATCATCAAAATAGCTCCCAATACCAGACCGAAAATAACGGTCTCCACAGAAAACAAATATTCATCAATGTAGTCCTCAAATAAGAATCCTAAGACACCGGCCGGAATCAAACCAACAAAGATTTTGGGTAGGGTTAACCTCTGTTGATAAAAAGACGTGCTTTTTCTTAGATCCAATAGGTCAATAAAACGATCTTTAAATACCACTACCACTGCTAAAATAGATCCCAGTTGGATCACTACTTTAAAGCTATTGGCTACAGAGGCCGAGAATATCTCCTTAGAGTGCAGCAGCAAATCATCAACAATAATCATATGACCTGTTGATGAAATCGGTGCAAACTCGGTCATCCCTTCCACAAGTCCTAAAATAAATGCAACCAATAAGGCATATAAATCCATCAATAAGCCTCCTGAAAAATATTATCCAATACTTACTCTTACTCCATGTTGCTTAAAAGCTAAACGATGGCATACTACAGGTTTTCTAAAAATAAGCGGATTACATCAGCCCCACCGATAAGGGTACCGATTGAGCCTCCTATGTTCGTTAAAGATACGATCAATAAAATTCTCGTCACTTTATTATTCCAGAAACCCTTGAGGCTAAAAATATCCTCGGCTAGATTTTCAAAATCCCTTACATTGGGTCGACGAATATAGGCCTGTGTAAGTCCCGCAAACCAGCCAGCTGCAATTAACGGATGCAAGGTAGTAATGGGAGCTACAACAAAGGCAGTAAGAATTGTTAGGGGATGTCCAAAAGCAAAGATGCTTCCCAATGCCGCAAAGGACCCCGTCCATAGCACCCAACTTAGGGATTGTTTAGCCCCAACAACCGGATTCGTGATAAAGGTATAGGCAACCAGTGCAATAAAAACGACTGGAATAGCCCAAACTAAAATTTTAGTGATATTGGATTTAGCAGGTAGCTGAACTAATTTGGTTAAATCGTGTTCTTTTTTTATTTCTTCCTTAATCCCTGGTACATGGGCAGCCCCCAAAACTGCAACAACCTTGTTGCCCGGAGCTTCCTTGATTTTCTGGGCTAAATATTGATCCCGTTCATCGACTAAAGGAGTTTTTAATTTTGGAAAGGATTTTGTAAATTCACTGAGTATAGAATTGAGCATATCCTGGGATTTTAATTTTTCCATTTCCTCTTCTGAAATGCTCTCGTCGTCAAAAATACTCAGCATAATTTCCTTGGCAAGCCTAAGCTTGCCGAAAAATCCTACATTATGCCAAATACGGGCAAAGGTTACTTGAATATTTCTATCAGCCAGTACTAGACTGGCACCTATTTCCTTTGCTGAGTTAATCCCCTCAATCATCTCTTGTCCTGGTTTAATGCCAAATTGGTTGGCCATACGTTTTTGAAAGGATGAAGCTAATAGATTGACTAAGAGCAAAGTCGCTTTATTTTCTTTAATAATTTTAAATATATCTGTATCCTGCCATTTGCTTCCTTCGGTTATGGTTTGATATCTTTGTTCATCCAACTCGACACAAACAGAATCTGGTTTTTCAGCCTCAATTACTTCCTTAACTAAGTCAGCGCTGCGCTTTGATACGTGAGCCGTGCCAATCAGTATAATTTCTTTGCCATCTAAATTAATTCTCGTAATGTTTTCAGTTTCTTCGGGCATGAATTACCTTCCTTTGCATTAAACTCTTACCTTCTCACCACTAGGCTCGTTCTTAGCCTATTAACTAAGCTGTACTTATCGAAACTCCAGAATCATTATATTGTACTATACATAATAATGTAAAGCAAAGGCACCTGACCCTGCACAGATGCCTTTGCATAACAGGCTAAACTTCTTTGTTTGTGATGCATTTTTTTTGCATCTCCCGCTTGCCTAGTTATTCTATCATTACCACATTGCCTCAATACCTTCTTCGGTAGTTTTGATTGCTCCTTCTTTCAACAGTCGTCCAACGGCCCTTTTGAAGGCCCTTTTACTTATGTTCAACTCAGCCTTTATTTGTTCAGGGGAGCTATTATCATTGATCCGAAGAATACCACCACCTGATTTTAACCTTTCCATAACCATTTGTGCATCGGTTTCTATTTCATTGTAAGCCTTATCCCTAAAACTTAATTCCAGCTTACCATCCTCCCTCACCTTTTTAACTCTTAATTCAACCTGGTCTCCTACGGTATAGTTGCGATGCAGTTCATTTTTATGAATTAATCCATGGTATGTATCATCCACAGCTACAAAAGCGCCAATCTCTTCATTGATACTATAAACCGTTGCATAAACTCTATCATTTACTTTATACGGTGAATCGCTGCTTAGCAAATTATATATTCGCATACTTGCACATATTTTATTGCTATTATTAATATACAAACCCACAAGACAAAAATCCCCTTTTCGAATCACACCCACTTGTTCCTTTAAAGGCAATAACAAATCCTTCGGCATACCCCAGTCCAAAAAGGCCCCAAAACTTGTAATTTCCACTACTTTTAAAAATCCCAATTCTCCTATTGTCAGCTTTGGTTTTCTAACCGTTGCTAGGGTTTTGCCTTCTAAATCCTGATAAATAAATACATCTATGGTATCACCAATTTCTAATTTCCCGGGTAGATCATTTTTTGGTAATAGAATATCAGCCAGACCTTTTTCATTTTCATCAGCCAAATGAACCCCACAATCACTCTTGCCCGTTACTTGCAGCTTATGCACTTTTCCTATTTGTATCATCATATACCTAAAGCCTTCCCTTCTACATGGTGTCTATTATTAACGTGTCCCATTACCCTATGAAAAAATTCCAGTCATTGGGGATAAACTACTTAATTCTTTGAACTCTTAGACACGGTTGTTGCACACTACATAATAATATATCATTTCTATTATTATTTTTGATAGGCATAGAAAACTTCACTCTCTATAATAACCCTAGGCAATGTCAAAATAAATACGAAAACCCCCAACCATTTGGTCAGGGGTTTAAGCTTTTGAAACATCTGGGGTTCAAAATATTATGTAAAAATCACTAACCTGTGCCGGGTTTTGTTTCCACTGAATAATTAGGTTTAATGCCCACCACATTCATCATGGTGCTTATGATCGTGGCAAACCGATCCTGTAGATTTAAGTGAACCCTCTAAATAGCTTATTGCCGCAGTTTCGGCACTTCCTCTCGCTCCGGTAATGACTTCAATCCCTTTTTCATGAAAGATATTGACGGCACCACTACCCATGCCCCCGGAAATAACCACGGTGACTCCCATGTCATTGAGGAAATTTGGCAAAAATCCAGGTTTGTGTCCTGGGTTCGGTACTGACTCACACTTAACAATTTGTTTATTTTCAACCTCGTAAATATTAAAATCCTGACAATAACCAAAGTGTTCTGAAACTAGACCATTCTCACTTGCTATTGCAATTTTCATCCATTTCATCTCCATCAAAAAGTAATTTAAAAACTTTTTCGTAGATATCATTTGTTGCCCGACCTGCTGCACAGTCTATATCTACAATACTCTGACCATGATTGATCGCTGTAACAGCCTTTGCATCAAAGGGAATATTGCCAACAAAAGGAAGACTTCGTTTATTACAAAAGGACTCTATTCTTTTTGTATTCTCGCTATTAATATCATATTTGTTAATACAAACTGCAATCTTTGTTTTAAAATTTTCTGCAGTTTTTATTATCCGTTCCATATCACTGATGCCCGAAATAGTAGGTTCCGCTACAATCAAAACCATATCAACACCACTTAGTGATGCAATGACGGGACAGCCTATACCAGGAGAACCATCAATAATGGCAACGTTAGTATCCATAGCCGCTGATTTCATCTGTTTTTTTACCTCGGTGACCAACATCCCAGAGGTACCGCTGCCCATTTTTAGTTGTGCAGTGGAAAATACTGAATCACTCACATATAGCATTAGATCTCCTGCAATATCGGGTTTGAAAGATATGGCATTGACTGGGCAAATGGCTTCACAAACACCACAGCCTTCACAATCATAATAATCAACCTTATAATTAGCACCAACATGAATAGCATCAAAACGACAGTTTTGCCTGCACAAATCACATTGCACACATATTTCTGGATCTATTTCGGCTTTGGGCAAGCCATAATAGTCCGATTGCTTAATATCCGATGTCTGGTGCATAATTAAATGCAAATTAGGTGCATCTACATCACAATCTGCATAGGCTTTAGCATCCGCTAACTTAATAAAAGCACTGGCAATCGTTGTTTTTCCAGTACCACCTTTGCCACTAAGGATTAGTAACTGCTTCATGCCGCACCTCCTTAGCAACTGTTTGGAGTAAATCAGAGAATAGCTTGTGATATTTTTGGTTTTCCCTTACTAAGATTTGGGCATTTGAATTTATTTTTCCAAGAACATGATCAAAGGGAATCTTACCTAAAATTTTAATACCATTATCTATACAGAATTGCTCGGATGGATTATCTTCACCCGGGAGACACTTATTAAGCAAGACTCCATGCGGCTTGTCAAATAACTTCACAAGAGTATAAACCATCTTAAGATTATGGGCCCCAAACAAAGTAGGTTCTGCCACCAAGATACAGAAATCGGCATTCTTAATACTCTCCATCACAATACAAGCACTGCCGGGTGGACAATCGATAAAGGTGAATTCTTTCCCTTCGCTGGTATAACTTAAAAGTCTTTTTATTATCGGGATGCCCGAAGCGATACCTGTATTTAATATCCCGGTAATTACAGAAACATTTTCAGAAATACCTCTTTGAACCTCTCCGATAAATCTTTCTTTTTCCGACAATGCTTTTTCCGGACAAAACAATATGCATCCACCACAGGAATGACAAACTTCTTCAAAAACTAATAGATTGTTGACAATATAGGCTAAGGCATTAAATTTACAAAAATCAACACATTTCCGACAGCCGTTGCAAAGGGTTTCATCTACTTTAGGAATTTTAACTGAGATTTCTTCTGCTTGTATATTTTTCGGCTTAAAAAAAAGATGACCATTTGGCTCTTCGACGTCACAATCGATATAGGTTGATTCCTTTACGGACGCAGCTAAATTTACAGATACAAGCGTTTTACCTGTGCCTCCCTTGCCGCTTAGCACAGCTATCTTCATACTATTTGCCCCCATGATTATGAAATCCAGGATGAATTTCATCCAACAATGATATTGTTCCATCATTATAAGCACGGATATTGTCTTTGATAGAATCGTTAACCGTCTTGTATAGTTTTATATTCGCTGCTTTTAGAACATTTGCAGCATTCTCACCACATCGTGGTGTAAGTAAGGCACTTACCTGGCTATCCACAATGATCTGTGCCGCCTTAATGCCAGCACCACCTTGGCTAGCTGCCGCACTATTATCTAGAAAGGCACTTTCCTTTGATTCGTTGTCATAAATAAGAAAATATGGAGCACGACCGAAGGACTGACATACATTCGTTTCCATAGAATGATCGTCAACAGGAATTGCTATTTTCATTGAAAGGCCCCCTTCATACTTATCTACCATTTAGAAGTGATTATCTTCCAAAAAACCTCTGCGGCACCTATGTCTACGGAAACCACCCATGCAAGGTTTTTCGATACCATCACAAAGCTTGTAATCACCACCTTCTATCCTTAAGATTTTTCCCTTTACTAATGATTCCGCAATTTTTTTCCTTGCATCATTATAGATACCCTGGACAGTTGTGCGTGCGATATTCATTTGTTTGGAACACTCTTCCTGGGTAAAACCTTCTAAATCAATTAATCGTATCGTTTCGTATTCATCAACCGTCATGATGACATAATGTTCATGATCAATAGGAGTGTTAAGCGGCCCAAATCGAGTACTCCCCGGCAGGCTGCATACCTTTCTCCATTTTCTAGGCCTTGGCATAATTCATTAAACCTCACTTATTGCAAAAGAACCTTTTGCCCTATCAAGTACCCTTTTGCGATTGATCTGCAGGTGAACCTGCTGCCATACCTCTTCCAAACCCTTTTCCAACCCCTCTTCCAAAACACCTTCCAAGCAAACTTCCATTACCTTTTCCAAAACCTCTTCGATTACCTAGCCCTTGGCCAAACCCATTTCCACTGCTATCCGTACTCGCTCCACTGCAAACGCCAAGACCTCTTCCTTTCATTGAGCCATTTCCCATTGGTCCAGTTCCATCTCTTCTAGGCATATAAACGCCTCCTTTGTGGTTATTGACATATGTCAATTATATTTTCATTATACTCCATATTTAACATATGTCAATAATCATTTATATGTATTTTATAATTTTAAAAATAAAATAACACCAAACAAAGAGATTATAAATTACCTTGTTTGGTGTTATAATTATTCTCTAAAAAAACAAATAACTTTTTTACGAGGCATATAAAGGATGTTTGCTATTAACTGGATTATCAAAAATATTAGTCGTTTTTTCTCAATTTTTTCTGAATCTGCTGTCGCAAATTATGAGTAGGTACATCTGGTACTAAAGAGATAAATTCAGAGGTAGTCATCAGCTTAATACCAATATTCTGCATATCCAAAAGATTGGCTTGATGTACTTCCTCCGTCTTAGCTCCCGTGGCATCCGTTAAAACAATAACTTCATAATCCAATGAATTTGCATCCCAAACCGTTCCTCTAATGCAATTGGGCGTCTGTACCCCGGTAACAACAACTTGATCGACACCTAACCGTCTAAGCAGATTGTCCAGCTCCGTTTGAAAGAAAGCACTCCACCGTTGTTTCGTAACTAAGTAATCGCCTGGCATCGGTTTTAATTCTTCTACAATTTTTGCTCCCTCTGTTCCCTCGATACAACCACCGCCTACTTGAACAAATCGATTATATCTTGTAATTTCTACGTCGCTGCCGTCCCCACGGTAGTAGCGAAATACATGTACAACCGGCAGACCATTTTCTCTACATGCGTGTAATGCCTGTTTAATAAAAGGAATTACCCCCATAGCACCTGGCACTTCAAAGGGAGCCCCAGGTAAACAAAAGTCATTTTGCATGTCAATCACTAATAAAGCTGTTTTTCCCATAGCTAGTACACCCTTTCTTAACTATACATACCTTCAAAGATTGCAGCAAGTTGTCATAACCTTCTTTTCGTGCAACAGAAGCAAAGTATGTATCTTTATTTCTGGCCATTGATGCTCCGGCAAATGCCTTTAGTAAATTATTTTCAGTTTTGGTTCCTTTGATATTCAAATAAACCGCAGGGTTGAGAGGTTTGGTCATTTCACCTTTGCTCTATTTCCGTAACGCATTCCGTTTTAATTTTTTCAACCAGAAATTGCAGAGCATCTATGACATGTGGTCTAATATCGCCGCCTACCAGTAAATACATGATGTCATCACCCACATCCAGCCTGCCTTCATTAAGCCAAACTTTAACATAGAAGATGCCAGCCATTTTGTATGTTTCCTCAACCGCCGCAGCCACTTTCTCTGGAGCATAAGCAAATTCCATTCCTTTTACCAAGGAATCATCATCAAGGCCTTGGCGAACCTTGGCTTTTGATGTCTGACGTACAATGCCATTATGGACTAAGAACATTCCTTCCTGTAAAGCCCTGGGATCTGCCTTTGCCTCCCTAAGCCATTCATCCATGGATGGTGATACTTTTTTATTAGCCATTCATCCATACATCCTTTATTTAATAATCTCCTGAACTCTTCCGATCTGTCCATCGTCTAGTCTTACTTTTATTCCCCTATGATGTTTAGGTGATTTTGTAAGAATATCCCTAACAACTCCTCGTGTCCTTTTACCCGTTCGTTGATCTTTCTTCAAAACAATATCCACTGTTATTCCTGGATAAATATTACTCCTATCTTGTCCTTCCATAAAAAGCAAAACCTTCTTTCTATCCTTACCACGTACCCCCTGTATTTTTACAAACGGGTTACATAAATACAATATTACTCTTACCGTGATTATTCAAGGGGGCTTTTGGGGGATCGGGTGTGATATTTTCTTATCGATTACGGTACTCAAACAAGGGTGAATCTAAGCACATTTCTTAACATAAGACATATGATGATATTGTAATACAAGGAAAGGAGTGCTTAATTTGGATAATTTTCGTAAAATGAATTTCTGTCCTTACTATCCAAACATGCCAGTTTTTAGCCCGGGATTTGGCAATCAGTTCCCTAATAATTACTTTTCCCCAATAAAATTAATGGATTATGGGCCTTACCCCTTTGTTGTTAACATTGAAGAAGCTGCAAAGCAAAACAATAATTTTCGTATCGCTTTATGGACAGGAAATTATTTACAACTCACCTTAATGAGCATTAAGGTGGGAGAGAACATCGGTTTAGAAATGCACCCCAACCTCGATCAATTCCTACGTATTGAAGAAGGGCAGGGGCTTATTCAAATGGGAGATCGAAAAGACCGATTGGATTATCAAGCACGTGTCCAAGATGATTATGCAATTATTATTCCTGCCGGTAAATGGCACAATCTAATTAACACAGGCAATCGGCCAATTAAGTTATATTCTATTTATGCACCACCTGAGCACCCCTTCGGAACTGTTCATAAAACAAAACAAGATGCGGAAGAACACCACCGCTAAAAAAAGCGACCCCTAACTTATGGTTAGGGGGTACATCTAGGGGTTCATGTCCTATCCTAATACGAACAAGTCAGATATTTCTCCAGTCTAATCATAACTTTACTTCATCAAGGCTTTATGGTAGGTTTTCTTTCCTTTACGTATTTTGACACCGTCTTTAAGTTGTTCCGAAGTAATATTATACTCAAAGGTATCAACCTTCTCGTCATTAATAAATATACCGCCCTGCTGAACCAGACGTCTTGCTTCGCTCTTAGAAGCCGTTAAACCACACACTACCATCAAATCCAAAATATTGATAACACGATCGATCAGTTGCCCGGATTCAATTTCAGTAGTTGGCATGTTGGCATCATTTGTGCCACCTGCGAAGAGGGCATGAGAAGCAATTTTCGCCTTTTGGGCCTCTTCTTCACTGTGAACCAGCTTAGTCAGTTCATAGGCCAGAATTTCCTTGGCTTCGTTTAGCTGACTGCCTTCCCATTTGTCCATTGCGTCAATCTGTGAAAGTGGCAGGAAGGTAAGCATACGTAAGCACTTAAGAACATCCGCGTCACCAACATTACGCCAATACTGGAAAAATTCAAAAGGTGAGGTTTTATTGGGATCAAGCCAAACTGCACCCTTTGCAGTCTTACCCATCTTATTACCTTCCGAATTTAATAGTAGTGTAATTGTCATGGCATAAGCATTTTTACTTAACTTACGGCGAATAAGTTCGGTACCACCCAACATATTCGACCACTGGTCATCACCACCAAACTGCATATTACAGCCATAATTCAGATACAGATGATAGAAGTCGTAGGACTGCATGATCATATAGTTGAATTCCAAGAAAGACAGACCCTTATCCATTCTCTGTTTATAGCATTCCGCCCGCAACATCGTATTGACAGAGAAATGAGCTCCTACTTCACGAAGTAATTCAACATAATTCAGCTTTAGAAGCCATTCCGCATTGTTAACCATGATGGCCTTATCATCACCAAATTCAATGAATTTTGCCATTTGCTTCTTAAAGCAATCGCTATTATGCTGAATTGTTTCAGGTGTCATCATCGAACGTAGGTCTGTACGGCCAGATGGGTCTCCAATATAGGCCGTTCCATCGCCTATAAGAACTACCGGTTTGTTTCCTGCCATTTGCAAACGTTTCATCAGGCACAGAGCCATAAAATGACCAACATGCAAAGAATCCGCAGTTGGATCAAATCCAATATAAAATATTGCTTTACCACCATTAATTAGTTCTTTAATTTCTTCTTCGTCGGTAACCTGGGCAATCAAGCCGCGAGCTACCAGTTCATCATAAATTTTCACTATAACAACTCCTTTGTAAAATAAAAATGCCCTCTGTTCCAATTGGAACAGAGGGCAAAAATTGCGGTACCACCTCTGATTTAGAAATTCCTCACAGAATTCCCCTTTACAAGTGCAAATACACTTACTCGCTGTACCGGGCGTACCCGTCAAACCTTACTAAATTCAGGCCGCAGCTCCAGGATGTATTCGAATCAGCACGCCCACAGCCTCTCACCAACCGGCTGCTCTCTGAATGACGGAAAACTGACCTACTTCTTCCTTTCATAGCTCTTGATCATTCAATTTTAATTTATTGTAGTTGAGAAAGCATTAAAAGTAAAGTACAGAAAGGGACATTTCACAACTTCACGCATAAATCGGTTTTGGAAAAGATGTCCTCATTTTGTTTATCCATTAGGTAGAGGGAAAATCTATTGCTTGCTCCTTTTCATATATTGCCCAAATAAATCGGGGTTTATCCTATCTAGAACCTCTTTGAACAGCCTTTACCAGTTCCACAATGGGTATAATAACGATCGACAGTGCAAGTGATGTAAAAAAGTTGTCTGCGGATAGGGCAGTAAGCTTAAACATTGTATTTATGCCTGGGATGTATATGACCATAAGTGTCAGCGCAAAGCAGGCCAGTATCGCATAAATCAGGTATTTGTTATGTCCTTTCAAAGTGAATATGGATTTTTTTAGCGACCTCATATTGATGGCGTGGAATATCTCACACATAGAGAGGGTAAGGAATGCCATTGTCATGCCTATTGTGTGGGACTGAACGTTTCCAATAAAGAAGGAGATCAGCGTCAACACGGCTATGATAATTCCCTGATAAATCACGTTGACACCAAGTCCCCTCGCGAAGATCCCTTCTTTGGGATCTCTCGGTGGTTGCCTCATGCTGTCAGTCTCAGCTTCCTCCATGCCAAGAGCCATTGCGGGGAACGTATCTGTTACCAAATTGATCCAAAGGATATGAATTGGTGCAAACAACTGCAGGTTAAACAAAGTAGCGACAAAAATGGCTATTACCTCGCTCAGGTTGGAGGCCAGCAAAAACTGTATCGCCTTGCGGATGTTTTCATATATCCTGCGGCCTTCCTCAACAGCATAAACGATGGACGCGAAATTATCATCCGTCAGCACCATACCCGCCACATTCTTTGTGACATCCGTGCCAGTAATGCCCATTCCCACGCCAATATCGGCGGATTTCAGTGCTGGGGCATCGTTCACGCCATCACCAGTCATGGCCGTAATTTTTCCCTTCCTACGCCAGGCGTTGACGATCCGCACCTTATGTTCCGGTTGAACCCTCGCATAAACTGTGATATTGTCAATGACCATGTCCAACTCATCGTCCGACATTCTTACAATCTCTTCGCCTGAAATCGCTTCATCCTTATCTTTTAATATGCCCAATTCCTTGGCGATGGCAACCGCGGTATCCTTATGGTCGCCCGTAATCATAATTGCACGAATGCCCGCTGCCTTGCATTCGTTTATAGCTGTCTTGACCTCTGGACGGACGGGATCAATCATTCCGGCAAGGCCGATAAAGGTAAGCCCCTTTTCTAAATGTTCCGGTGAGAATTTATTTGGTTTTTCTGTATAGCTGCGGTACGCCGCACCTAAGACCCGAAGGGCTTTGTCTGCCATGCGCCTGTTATGGTCTAGAATCCTATTTTGTAGTTCAGCCGTAAGGTCTTGCACCTGTCCGTCTATGATTATATAATCACAACACTTCAATATTTCATCCGGCGCACCCTTCGTATATTGCCTAAAAGTGCCATCCGACAGGGCGTGTACGGTTGACATCATTTTACGCATTGAATCAAAGGGCAATTCTCCTATGCGTGGTTTTTCCTTTTCAAGCTCATTTTTAGGAAGCTTTAAGGAGATAGCATATGCCGTCAAACCAACCTCGGTGGGTTCGCCAATAAGCTCACCGGACGGATTAATTTCCACATCGTTGCATAGGGCAACCGCTTCAGCTAACAGCTGTTTGTCGCCAAACTGATCTACGACGGTCATTTTGTTCTGAGTAAGCGTACCTGTTTTGTCCGAGCAGATCACCTGAGTACATCCCAAGGTTTCAACCAATGTCAGTTTACGGATAACGGAGTTTCGCTTTGACATTTTTGTTACGCCAATGGATAACAACACGGTAACAACCACAACAAGCCCTTCCGGTATGGCCGCCACTGCGAGACTTACGGCAATCATCAGTGTTTCAAACACATGTCCGCCGCTGAAACCTCCGTTTCTTAGGATACTAAAAAAGAAAATGAATACGCATATCCCCAGTATCATAAAGCTTAACATTTTACTTAGGGAAGCCAGCTTCTTTTGCAGCGGCGTTTTTTCCTCTTTTGTCCCTGACAATATATCAGCAATCTTCCCCATTTCTGTAGCCATACCTGTGGCTGTTACAACGCCTTCCCCACGCCCGTACACCGCGTTTGTTCCCATATAAGCCATATTAACTCGGTCGCCTAAGGGTATTTCATCCTTTTCAGTCATCAGGCTGGTGCTGGTTTTTTCCACAGGGACGGATTCTCCAGTAAGAGCGGCCTCCTCCATTTTAAGACTGACGGCTTCGATGATACGTATATCTGCTGGTATGGAATCTCCTGCCTCAAATAAAACAATGTCCCCAATTACGACATCTTCTGATTTAATATCACTTACTACACCATCACGCCTTACCCTGGTATGAGGTGCAGACATTTTTTGCAGGGCTTCTATTGCTTTTTCTGCCTTTCTTTCTTGTACAACGCCTAATACAGAATTGAGTGAAACGACAACGAGTATAATGATCATATCTGCGATTTCACCAAATGCACCGGAAATGATGGCGGCTGCAATCAGCACGATGATCATGGGGTCTTTCATCTGCTCAAAAAATCTGACTACATTGGATTTGTGTTTTGTTTCCGCCAGCTTGTTTTTGCCATTTTGATTAAGCCTTTCGGCTGCGATAGAAGCTGACAGCCCTTGTGCCGAGGAATTTAACTCTTCTAAGACGGATCTTACTTGTCTTTTATAATGTTTCATATTTCCTCCAAATAACCCCATCAGCATAGTAAAACCAGGCAATGCTATTGAAATATACATCACCTCGACGTGGCTCGGTGGGATAGCAGATGTCTTAAGGTGATTTTTGGACCTACCGTATGTGGGAACATGTCAACGACTGTATCACACCACTTACGAACCTTTCACTTCCAACGCTTTCTTCGCCATCTGGACATACTCATCAATACCAGATACCAATGCAAACTCAGCAACTGAAACGGAATATGCAGCGTCTAGTTCAATAATATGCTTTTTCATCTTAGGCCAGTAATATCCACCAGCTTCTCTATAGGCAAGAATCAGAGCTTCGAGCCCTGCTTCACCAAAAGCCTTATAATTAAAAACAAAGTCACTTGATATATCCGTAACCTTAGCTTCGGTCCAGTCAATTAATCCCGTTACATTAGCATCTTTATCAATCATAGTATGTCCTGCATGAACATCTCCATGAATCAGACCCGTTTTCTTAGGCCATATCTCATCATCGTTAATCCATGCCTGCCATCTCTTCCATAAATTTTCACCTACACCAAACTTTGCTTTTACAGCATCCATACGCTGTTTCATTGACATTCTAGCTTCTTCTGGGGTATGCACTACTAGGCCTATCTCAGCAGCTTTATCACTAGGTATGCTATGAAGATCCACTAACACTCTACCAAGGGACCTGTGAAATGATTCTGGAACATTGTTTATATCTATCTCCCAAACATAGTTTCCTATGTTATGATCAATCGTTCCTGCCGGTACACCATCTAGCTTTTTGTACGCTATTAATTCATCCGTATAAATGATCCAGTTTGGTGCTTGAAAAGATTTAGCATACTTGTTTACCAAATCTAATACTTGCTTTTCAGCCTTTGTTCTAGGCATCACATCTGCCCGTCTAGGCAATCTAAGAACCCACTCAGTTCCACTTTCATCCCGTGCAAAAATAACTTGAAAATCAAGCCCAGATTCATTAAACTGCATCGTTTCTTCCTTAAGGATAACATGATGTTTTTTAGCTATTTCAATAATTTGTTTTATATCTTTACCCATTCAAATCACTCCTGTCCAGGCTTTTAAAATATCACTACCTAAGCTAAATTAATTATGACGTGTAATTTGATTGGCAACCACTTCGAAATAATAATTCTCTAATTCTTTCATAATTGTATGGCTGTAAATCTTCCTTTTGAGAACCTACCATAAAGCTGATCTTAAAATACAACAACATCTGGATCTTCAGCGATAATCTCCTTAGAATCTTGACGTGACTTGATAAAACTACCTGAGAGGGACGATGCTTCTTCGATACTCTGTGCCAACATACTCTGGAGCTAGCTTTCTGGATACAAGTTTGTACTCTTCAATATCGTAACCCGGCCTTGGAGTTAAAACCTTCGCTTCTAACTCCAAGGCCATCTTGTTTAAGTATTTCTTTATAGCTGAACATATATCCTCGCAGCCTTTTTCATAATTAACACAATTCGAAAAGGTACTTAGACCTTAAGACCAGACTCTATCGACTTTTTCATATAATTAACGAGTGACGCCACCTCGGACTCCAGTCCTTCCCACTTATCATCATATTCTCCTCGATAGGCTTTGCTAGCTAAGTCGAGTAAAGCTGCATGCTCACTGGGTAATTGAGTTATTGCCCATTCTGCTGCCAGATCTTTTGAACTAATTTCACCGGTAGAAGCTGTCAGCCACATTCTGGCTAAGGTTAAAATTACATTGCGTTCGTCACCTTTAATATCTGCTATCAACCCAGGTAAAGATTCTTTAATCGCACTTCGAATATCTGTCATTGGTACAGGCTCAAGTACTTCTATTGCTTTTGGTCCAGAAAGATTCATGCTATTTTTTCTTACTTGAGCTAAAAGAATTGCTAAATCTGGATCATAAGTTGGTTGAGGAATTTTTCCCTTTTCAAACTGCTCTCTTAGCCACTCGCCATACATAAATTCATATTTGGGAGGAAAATGCCAAGGAACAACCTCTATTTGATTTATGACTGTAACTTCAAGCGGTCTCATGGCTTTTGTGTTTCCTATTTTCCCAGATATAAGCATTAGCCTATCTGTAAGATCCCTTCGAGTTCTTCCGGATAAACTATCATTTGTTACCACCAAAATATCGACATCGCTATTAATGCGTAAGCCTTCCATTACAGCAGAACCGTATAAATATACCCCAACTAATATATCATCAAGCAGTTCCTCTATAATTTTTAATGCTTGAATTGCCTCTTTCGGTATTTTTTTGCTATTCAAATCTATACTCAACTGCGATCTCCCTTCATCTAAAGGCTGTTTTGGCATCTGCATCGTGCTGAACATGCCGCCACCTATTCTCTGCCAAGCTTCGCTTAACTTGTGCATATTTGTCCGCTCACTCTCATTGGACCGCAACCAATCGCAGAAGTGTAGCAATTCCCTGCATTTTTATATACTTTCGCTTTAATTCTAATAAGGGAATATTTCAAACCTAACCCCACACTCGTACACTCTGGTTAAGCAAAATATCATGCCGATTAGTCCTTTTCCCCGGCTTTAAAGTTATAAATCGGTTTGATCCTTTTTACAATATCCGCCGTCGGCCCAATATGGTTTACGATATCAGCCATATTCTTATAGGCCATCGGACACTCATCCAGGGTTTCTTTCTTGACAGATGTCGTATAAACATTCTTCATCTGTTTTTTAAATTCAGAGACAGTAAAGCTTTGTTTTGCCTTGGTCCTGCTCATAAGCCTTCCCGCACCGTGGGGGGCAGAAAAGTTCCACTCCTCATTGCCTTTACCAACGCAGATGAGACTGCCATCCCTCATATTGATCGGAATTAAAAGTCTCTCCCCTTTTTGTGCAGATACCGCCCCTTTTCGTAGGATCATCCTATCGGTATCAATGTAATTATGCGTTGTGGTAAACTGCTCCACTACCTCTAATTTCATTCCTTTTACTATTTCAGTAATTATCGCCTTTCGGTTTAGCTCTGCAAACCGCTGGACAATTTTCATATCATGTAGATAGTCCTCAAACAGATTGCCGGTTACATAAGCAAGGGTAAAGGGGATTTTTGTCAGTACCTGATTTTTTAATTCCTTTAAGGCATTCTGGATTTCCTTATCCCGACCTTCAGACTTGCAGCGGGTAATAAGTGCCTCCAAGTCTGCTTTGTCATTACGGTTTAACTGCCTATAGCCAGCCTCTTGATAATATTTAGCTACTTCAAGACCCAGATGTCGGCTGCCCGAATGAACCACGACATAAAGATTGTCCTCCTCATCCTTATTTACCTCGATAAAATGGTTTCCTCCCCCCAGAGTCCCAATACTCTTTTCCGCTCTATCCAGCTGTACGGACTTGAGACAACGAAGCTGCGTTAAATCAATTTGTTCATTATGCGGATGCGGTTTTTTCCTCACTGCAAAGCCTGACGGTATATTCTCGCAAATCAACTTATCCAGCCTTTGCAATTCCAATCGTTTATTGCTAATTAAGATCGTTTCCATACCGCAACCAATATCCACGCCTACCAAATTGGGAACAATTTTGTCCTTAATGGTCATGGTGGTTCCAATGGTACAACCAGCACCGGCATGGACATCCGGCATAATTCGGATTTTGCTTTTTCTTACAAACTCCTGATTGCAAAGGGTTTCAATCTGCACAGCAGCGCCTTCTTCTAATATATCTGTATACACTTTGGCTATATTGTATTTTCCTTCTATTTCTAACATTGTTTCCCTCCATCCATACAATTGCATATAGTTAATGATAGCAAACTATAAATTAGAAATGAAAACAAAAAAGCCAAGGTCATTAAAAATACCTCGGCTAACTTAGCATCCCTTTTTACAAGGACTTCCGCAAGGCACGCATCAAAAATTGTGTGCTTTTGTGGTGCCTGTACACCGCACGCCCGGGAACGGTGCTCTAGTAACCCATAAATCCTGTTGCAAGCCCTCAAACAGAGAATGGCTGGCCTCTATGCTTTGCATAACAATTATCGTAAAGATATTCAACCTCTATCTTTGACGGTAAAAACCCTCATGAAAACACAAGGGGATTTTTGCTATTTAACCGACTCGTTGGGCGAAACTGCTTGGGTTCCCTTAAATTCTCGTCCGTTCGTTCGATCATCCAGCAACACCCCGGATGACCTGTATCAGTCACTGGTCAGGGTCCGGTTACGGCATTATCCTAAAGCAGTGCTGAAGTCAAGTCCAGCGGTTCCATAACCTGGCCATCTTTATAGACCCGCATGTTACCCGATGAGATTTCGTCTATCAGTATGACATTGCCCGCGTTGTCCACACCGAACTCCAATTTGATATCGTATAGCTCCAACCCTTTCTTCTGAAGCGCAGCACTTATCAAAGCCGTAATTTTCTGAGTGCTTGTTTTAATTTCTGCAAATTGCGCGGCAGACATAATGCCTAGGGCTTCCAAACCTTCTACCGTAACCAAAGGATCTCCTCTTCCATCATCCTTTAACGTAGCTTCTACGTAAGCGTTCAGCTTGTCCCCTTCCTTCACATAGGCTCCGTAACGGCGCAGGAAGCTGCCAACCGCTTTGTAGCGGCAGATAACCTCCAGACCCTTGCCGAAGGCCTTTGCTGCTTTGACATCCATGGTTCTATTTTCTATATCTGCACTTATATAGTGGGTTTCGATGCCCGCATTTTTTAGCATTTCAAAGAACAGAACGGATACCCTCAGGTTCCCTTTTCCTATCCCTTCAATGGAAAGGCCCACTGTGTTGGCCCCTGGGTCAAAAACGCCATTTTCGCCCGTCACATCATCCTTGAAGATCAAGCGGTAGTTCCCGTTTTCCAAGACAAAAACATCTTTGGTTTTGCCCTCGTATAGTTTTTTCATTGTAGGTCTCCCTTCGTATTCCTTCATTATATTATATTGGTTTAATCTTCAGAACCGCGGAAATCGCGGAGACGGTTCCTTTGATGCTACCTTCTCACTTTTACACTGATCCTTGAATAGATATTCTATCGTCTTATACTTTTGATTATTATACCCAATTCATATATCACACGGCTAGATATTTACTTCCTTCTCTGACACTAAGAGGGCTAAGTGTATTGGTTTGGATAAATTCCTTTACCCATTCTTTATTTGTTTTAGAGTATTCTCTTAACGCCCAACCAATCGCCTTGTTAATAAAAAACTCTTTGGTTTCACTATTTTGTTTAATAATTAAACCAAGCAATGCTGCATCCGTTTTTTCTTTGTATTTTAGTTGATACAAAATGGCACTTCTAACAAGCCAAATATGATCACTTTCAGCCCATTTCAATATAGGACTGCTGATAAGTTCGGGATGCTCAAGACACAAAACTCCTGTGATATTTCCGGCAATGCTGTCAACTGTGTCCCACCAAGGCTTGGTAATTATTAAAAACCGAACATTATCAATATCCTTTTTTTGTAAATAGTCTTTCAACACAAGCAAATAATCAATCGCCAGATACTGAAATTCTCTCTCTGGCCTTTCCCATAGCATGAGAACAAAATTCCAATCAATTCCTTTTTGTTTCTTTGCTTTCTTCATCAATCCATTCCCAAGAGAGGCTCTTTTAGGCTTAGGAATTCCCAAAAAAGGAAAATTATTTTTCATATAGGCGGCCATTTTGACTGCTTGCTCTTGATCACTATTTTCGAGGAATGAATTTATCAGTTCATTATACATTATTTTATAATCTCCCGTACTCTCCCAATCCATTTTTTACTCCCAATTCTTCCATACATCCGGCTCATAGCCCACTGTTGCTTTTTTACCATTACGCACGATCGGGGTTTTATAAAGACCAGGATTGTTTAACAGCAACTCTTCCCTAACACTGGCACCAATGATGTGATCCATATTAAGCTTTTTATATTCTTTGGATTGATTATTTATTAGGTTATTTAATCCAATCGCAGCCGCAACACTTTTTAGCTCTCCTAGGCTTAGCCCCTTTATACTCAGATCAACAAATTGATATTTTATCCTTCTTTCCTTGAAATAGCGTTCTGCTTTTTTAGTATTAAAACATTTTTTGATACCGAAGATTTGAATATTCACTTATAAATCCCCTTCGTTCCATTATTACCTGTTGGTATAAAATACGGTGGTCTGCTTTCTCCTAACAAAGTGTAGTACCTTTCTATCCTTACCGCACACTCCACGTGGCTTGAGGATACAATCATGATGCCCGAAGAAGCGGGTATCCCCTTGTCGTGTTCCTCACTTCCGAATATAATTTATATTTCTCACATGATTTCAAATAACCTCACTCAGTTTTAAATGTCCATTTCAGCAGAAGTGTACATTTCTTCATACTTTTTCAACGCCATTCTAAACATGCCCGCCATTGTTGCTTTGTTTAGATACGGATGTCCAAAATGTATCATAAAATGATGTCCCATCGGCACGAAGCCAATCCCACATAATTTCCGGATCTGATACATTCGGGTTTTCTAAATGGCACCTATGGCAAAGCAGCACAAGATTTGAAGGTTTATCCCCCCCGCCTAAAGGTTCAGGAATAATGTGGCACCTTTCTAAAGATTTTTCACATCCGCATCTCCAGCATCTTTCATAGGCCTCAGCTGCATCCACGCTTAAATCACACTTATCAACTATTGAAAACCAATAATCCACTATTTCTTCTATTGAAGTTCTAAGTCCTTTCTTTTCCCAATACAAATCTCCTCCCAAATCATTGCCAAAATAACCTCAAACGTCTTTCCTTTTTGTTGCGGAAAATCATTGTTCACACCCCGTTCCGCATACCTCTCTCCTGAAATACCATCACTCAATTAAAAACATAAAAATTCCCTCTAACAAAGCACTAAAAGTTTAGCACTTTGTTGGAGGGATAGCTGAGGTAATATCTGTTATAATTTGCAAAAAAACCTTTTGCTTGGTTCAATATATTCTGCAAGTTCACAACTGATAATTCCAGTAAAATCCTTAAAGCGAATATATCTTATCCAAATATCTATTATTGAAAGTAACTTAACCGCTCCCAAACCCCATAATTGACAATATATTTAACAATCTTATATTCGTTTTGCTCACTAATATTGATAATCATTTAATTACTTAGTTGAATAATGGTTAAAGAGCGATTCATATAACCTAAAACAGGAAAACTCGTACTAATACTTGTTCCTACTTCATCTCCTGCTGTTAAGGAGGCTTGAACGACAAACGTTGAACTACTTCTATTAGATATCTTAAAAAAGGTACTAGTATCACCAAAAATCGCTGTACCATTGACAGTAATAATTGCCTCTAGATATGGTTGATCTGGATCTGGATCAACGGTGGCTTCAGCGTTAATAGATATCGTTATTTGATAAATTCCGCTTTCTCCTACCACTAATTCATTACCTGATAGACTAACCGTGATAGTGTCTGATAAAGGTCCAGCCACAGTAAATGTTACGGGTTCGAATGCTACCCCAGGTGTCTCTACACTACTTCCTCTTAAAGATCCAAAAGCCAAAACAACTTCTCCAGCGGGGCCAGCCGGACCTGGTTCACCCTGTGGTCCTTCTGGACCAGGTGCTCCTGCGGGACCTTGTGCGCCTGCAGCACCTGCTTCACCCTGCGGACCTGCGGGACCTGGTTCGCCCTGTGGTCCTTCTGGACCAGGCGCTCCTGCGGGACCTTGTGCACCGGCAGGACCTGCTTCACCCTGCGAACCTGCGGGACCTGGCTCACCTTGTGGTCCTTCTGGACCAGGTGCTCCTGCGGAGCCTTGTGCACCGGCAGGACCTGCTTCACCCTGCGGACCCGCCGGACCTGCTTCACCCTGTGGTCCTTCTGGACCAGGTGCTCCTGCGAGACCTTGTGCGCCGGCAGGACCTGCTTCACCCTGCGGACCTGCCGTGCCTGCCGGACCTGCTTCACCCTGTGGTCCTTCTGGACCAGGCGCTCCTGCGGGACCTTGT
>NZ_JBAIYV010000046.1:0-2184 GCF_036763075.1 Desulfotomaculum sp. 1211_IL3151
AATAGAGTAGGGAAACCAGTCTCCTGGCTTCCCCCTCATCAAACCGTACGTGCCCTACTAAGGCATACGGCTTACCAAGTGTGATTTGACGTTATAAAGTGTACTGCGCTACTCGTTGGGCATACAGCATTTTGCGAACTCGGTCAGGAGTATAATAATCCTGGCCTTTTTCTTTTGCCCTCTGCATTTTGCGTTCTAATTTCGTTTTGGCCTTTTTGCTTATACGCTGGATGTATTGTTGCAATGTGTAGCCAAATTGCTTACTGTAGTAGAGCCACATAGAGGGAATTAATCCTATGCGAGCAAAGAACTTGTTATTCCATTTTGTTTTCATAACGTGCCCTTTTCTTTGCGTTGGATGGTCATGAATCATTGCTACCCTTAGACGCTGGCGGGTGTAGGCGTCTATGGCGTCTAATTCTTTTCCGAAGGAATTATGAAAACAGCGGCTCTTTTGCCCATATTTCTCATTTTCTTTAATTGCTTGATAGACAATAAGAAAGAAATTGATTTTGCCCCGTATTACTGGGTTTACCTGTTCCAGCCATTTCTCTTTGCTTAATGTCAGGGTTTTTCTTGTCTTGGCTTTTATCTTAGCCTTAAAATCTTTAAGGTTGCCATCAGTAGGTCTTACAATGAAATACGCTTGACCGTCCTTTCTACGCTCCCTCCAATGTTTAAAGCTAAAACCAACAAAATTAAAGTCATCCTTGTCAAAGTCTACGAATCGTGTCTTTTCTATGGAGACTTCTAGACCTAACTCAGCAAGGGTTGTTTTGGCTATTTCCGCTGCTTTCTCAATATCTTCCTTGCTTTTGGCAAACAGGAGAAAGTCATCTGCATACCTGACAAACCGTACACCATGCTCTTCCAGCCTCCAGTCCAGTTCGTTGAGATACAGATTTGCAAGCAAAGGACTGATGACGCCACCCTGAGGAGTGCCGGAATCTGTGGGCTGGAATTTGCCTTTTTCCATGTATCCGGCTTTAAGCCAAGCCCATATCATGTCTAGTACCGTTCCATCTGCGATATATTTAGTAAGCACTTTCATCAGCTTTTTGTGTGGGATATTATCAAAGAAGCCCTTGATGTCACAATCGTAAATATGATTGTATCCCATTTCGATGTTCCACAAAATTATCTGCATGACTCGTTTGATGCCCAGGTCAGGCCGGTAACCACATGACCACTTGTGGAATACGTGTTCTTCGCATTTGGGGCTGAGTACATTGACGATGGCTTGCTGTACTATTCTGTCTTCAATGTTGGGTATACCCAATGGGCGTAGTTTGCCATTCTTCTTGGGTATGTATTGACGGCGTACTGCTGTCGGTTTGTATGTCTTGGCTCTGAGCCTTTGTAATAAGTCCGCTATTTTATCTTCCTCATGTTTCTTGAAGCTTTTGATGGTTTCACCATCTATACCTCCGGCACCACTGTTTTCTTCAACTTTCCGCCATGCTGCCATTAGTTTCCGGTCAAATAGGATTTGTCCGTAAATACTATGCCACTTGAATTTGAGTTCCTTGTTCACGTCTTATTCCTCACCTTTCTCGTGTTCATCCGGTTCGTTTCTACCGCAGTAACGTCCCCGTTTTCATTACACGTGAGTCCAGTTGGAGCCACACAGGTCGACCCCCTTCCGTTCAGTTGCAGTTTGGTCTGCAGCTTACTTCCGTACTATGAGGCCGTCTGACTTCTCCACCCGTGGCAGCAACTTCAGCATAACCTTATATGCTACCACCCTTTGCAGGCTTGGATGGAGATCTCACAGGGTCGTCTCACCTTCCTTCTTGACATACCAAACACCATCACTTGACAAGCTACCTCCTACCCGGCTGGCTCATGTGAGTAGGCGTCTCCTTTTCCGGTGGGCTTCCTGTTTTCTTCGCACAGTCGCCAACTTGCCCAGCCGCTGTGTTTTACGCTTTTGCATTTCGGTCTGCCAAGCCGCTTGTGGGCCTCTCAGCTTCCACGTCTCCTTCAGACAATACCTCACGATACTGCCCTAGACTAAGCTTCCTGGTTTGCGCCAGCACTCCCAGGGGAGGACTTTCACCTCCGAGAACCCTCCTGCTTCCAGACTCCCGGCCCGTTTTTACTGCTGTATCGTAGCCGCTGTCTTTATAACATGAGTTTGCCCCGTACTATTAACGGGACAGGTGCGACTGCCTGTCGCACAAA
>NZ_JBAIYV010000004.1:0-2098 GCF_036763075.1 Desulfotomaculum sp. 1211_IL3151
CCTCCTCGTATAATAGTAGTAGATCCACTGGACAGACCTAATTTCCATAAATGGAATAAGGTGGGTCCAGGTATGAGAACCGGTTCTCGAATAACGGGTATCGAGACCAGCTAAAATGATAACCAAGTCCACACTGGGTGCAATAATGGTACCAGTCAGTCGCGCGGCTATTGTTTATGTGGATAAGGTCATTATCTAAACAGAGTCTAAGTACCCTAAATATGGTGGTGATGTTTAGAAATACCCAATATTATCCACATTCAATCCTGATCAGGGAGAGTAGATACTAATAACTACAAGCTCCATAACTTAAATATTGTAATTCTTAATGCCGGCCCCCGGGATTGCTTTCAAAGTTTTCCTGGCCGGGCCGGTTTTCTATTGCCTTTTTACACTTCCAATTATTGTCTGGAAGTTCAGTCCTCCCCATGGGACAATGGGATCAACAGGTTGTTCTTGGGATATTTCTTATCCTCCTTGCGGACCTTTTGGTACTGCTTAATAAGCCTGCTACCCATGATCCATCATCGATGATCTAACCGCTGGTTGCACCTCTTTCCATGAAGGGGGAGTAGCACCCCGAATTGTCTTCATGTTAATGATGAGTGCTGATGACGAGGCTGCTTTCGATGGTTCCCATGGGCACCCAGGTCTGAGATCAACCTGATTTTTGAACAGGGAGGTGATCCTATGTCACAAATGTTGGTGGGAATAGACGTTAGCTTACAGTCTCACCATGTGCAATTCATGGATGGAGATGGAGGGGCACTGGCTTCTTTTTCTATCCACAACAACCGGCAGGGGGCCGACACCCTCATTCAAAAGATTGTTGATACATCCGATAGAATAAAAAGTCAATCCCTTCGAATTGGTATGGAGGCAACTTCAAATCTGGGCTGGCACCTTGCTCACTATTTGCAAGACCAGCTTCAAACTACTTGCCCGCAAAAAGATACACAGATTTACGTTCTAAATGCACGAAAAGTGGCTCGTTTCAAAAAAGGGTACGACACCCTCCCAAAGAATGACCGCATCGATGCCTGGGTAATTGCAGACCACCTTCGTTTTGGTCGACTACCTTATGCCATGAAAGACATTGTTCAATACGAGGCTTTGCAGAGGCTTACAAGGACACGGTTTCATCTGATGAAAAATATTACTCGGGACAAGACTTATTTTCTTAACCAGGTCTTCTTAAAGTTTAGTGGTTTACGCCAGGATAATCCATTCTCCAACCTTTTTGGCAGCACCTGTCTTGCTGTTATCCAAGAATTAGAACCAGAACAAATTGTGGCCATGTCTATGGAAGAACTGATTGATTTCTTAAAGGATAAAGGGAAAAACCGTTTCGATAATCCAGAGGAAATTGCTCTTTATCTTCAAAAAATTGCCCGGTCTTCTTATCGCCTGAACAAGGCGATGGCTGACCCTGTGAATATTTCTTTGGCCACCATGCTTAATGTAATCAAACATATGGAATCGGAAGTAAAAAAACTGGACAAAGAAATCGCCAAAATTATGAAGGGTTTTCCCCAAACCTTAACTTCCGTTAAAGGGATTGGAGATGTTTATGCCGCCGGGATCATAGCAGAAACCGGAGATGTCCAGCGCTTTAAAGACCATAATGCTCTAGCTAAATACGCCGGTTTAACTTGGAATCAACATCAGTCAGGTGAGTTTGAAGCCGAAGATACCAGCAGAACCAAAGCTGGGAATAAGTATCTTCGTTATTACTTAATTCAGGCTGCGGACTCTGTACGGAAACATGTTCCTGAGTACAAAGACTTCTACCAAAAGAAATATGATGAAGTACCCAAACACAAACATAAAAGAGCCCTCGTCTTAACTGCTAGAAAACTGGTACGGCTGGTGTTTTCGCTACTAAACACCAAGCAACTGTACACTCCACCAGAGAGGAGGGGGTAATTTCTTTACCCTAAAATCTACTCTCTTTACCATTTCCACCACTTTAAGGAATATTTTCTTTGCTTAATTGGTGGGCTTATTTCTTATACCCTTTTTTAGGTAAAAGGTGTACTTTTGTTAAATTAATTTCCAATTTTCTAGAATCACCTTCTTGACATATCACCGCTGGGCT
>NZ_JBAIYV010000066.1:0-20193 GCF_036763075.1 Desulfotomaculum sp. 1211_IL3151
CACTCCTTTTTACCTCCTGTATCAACAGATGTAACTTTCTGATAATACAGGTTTTTGCTTGAAAGTGGCTCAATTTTTTTCTGGCGTTTCCTTCAATTTTGGCTCACTTTTATTGTAGCGTTTATATATCGATATCCTCTTTTGAAAAAGGCATAAAAGAAGATAAAATTCAAAGCTCTGCCCTTGCCAATAGCTTAATCGATGAAAATATAAGTACATTTTTGGATAACGCCAAGGCGAACGTATCTGTTTTAGGGTCTTCAGAACAAGTGCAAGCCCTAGACTTTCCGGAAATGATGCGTATTTTTGAACAAACCAGAAAGGAAAACGGATTCCTTTATACATATATGGGTACCATTGATGGAAAAATGATTGACCCTGCGGAAGATGTAGACCCCGACTATGATCCACGAACAAGGGATTGGTACAAAGACGCAATCGAAAAGGGTGAAATGGTTGTGTCTGATGTTTATTCCGATATTGTGACCAAAGAACCCTGCATCACAATATCAATGCCTGTAAAAAATAAAGATGGCCAAATTCTTGGTGTTTTAGGGGTTGACTTAACCCTCAACAAACTGGGGGAATTTGCTAAAAAACATAAGTTTGGGAATACTGGGTATTTTTATGTGGTATTTAATGGTAAGATCATTGTTCACCCTGACATTAAAAAACTAAACATGGATTTATCTAAAAGGCCCTTCGTGATCGATGCAATGGCCGGAAAAGAAGGAATTACTGAGTTTGTGAATAGCGATGGTAATAATATGTCTATCTATTATTCTAAGATGAAATCCACAGGATGGATCATTATTACCCAACAAACTGTTGCAGAGGCTTACGGACAGGTTTATTCAACAGTTAATAAGATCGTCCTTATTTCCATTATTATTGGCATACTGATCTCATTATTGACAATGTGGCTAATTAAAAAACAGATAAAACAAATTGATTTCTTAGAGAAGGGTGCTAAATTAGTAGCCGATGGCGATATGCGAAATAGCATAGCGAAGCTCAGTAATGATGAAATGGGAAGTTTGACCGACGCGATTAACTTAATGATTGCTAACCTAAAACAAATGATCGAGAAAATTAGGGATTCTGCCAATACTTTAGACGGAACCAGCAAATCCCTGGATAACTATGGTTTAAATATCCAAAGATCTGTTCATAAGCGGACAGAAGAGATTACTCAAATAGCAGCAACGGTAGAGCAAATCTCGGCATCCTCGCAAGAAGTGACGGCTTCTGCAATGGAAATGACGAATTACACAAAGGGTGGCAAAGAAAAGATCAAAGAGGTTGTTCATGCCATGAATAATATTACCCAATCAACGAATAAAATATCGGAGGCAGTAAATAATATTAACCAAAAGGGACAGGAAATTGGAAGAATTATTGACATCATTACTAAAATAGCAGACCAAACCAACTTACTAGCACTAAACGCAGCCATCGAAGCTGCCAGGGCCGGAGAGCATGGGCGTGGCTTTGCAGTGGTGGCTGAGGAGGTTAGAAAGCTATCCGATGAAACCACCTTAGCTTCACAGAATATAACTCAATTAGTACATGATATCCAACAAAGTACAAACGCTGCAAGTGTATTGGTGGGAGAAAATGTATCTAAGGTGAAGATAGGCGACTTATCAATCGGTGAAACAGGGGTGCTGTTGGATAATATTTTTAATGTTATTGTTACCCTAAATGAACAATTCCAACAAACGAACGATGCAACCCAGGAAATGGCTGGAAGTGTTCAAAATGTAGCTTCCATGTCGCAAGAACAATTAGCTGTAATTGAGGATATGCAGGCTATGGTCCATAAGCTTTCTCTAATGGCAGAAGACTTAAAGGTTTCTGTTCAAGCATTTAAATTATAATCAGTGGACTTTCCAAAATCCGCGACAGGATATTCTGATTATGATTTTTACTTTCTGTTAATGAGGTTCTTTGCACCTAAAAATTTCATATTATTGGTGCACCTATGGCTAACGGAAATTGGCCGCAATTCTAGATACGTGTTTGCGCTTCCCGTAGTTAATGATTGACAAACCAAGCCCCGAGATTTTTCCATCTCGTTTCTCATTCCTGCCGCGATCTGCTCGACGCTTGCTTCTCGATCCTCTTTCGCAGCAAGGCTTATAATGATTGAAACGTTGTCCGGTTTCACCGTGGCATAAATGCTTTGCAAATTCGGACTTTTCCGAACGATGCTTGCTAAATCCGTCGCCTTGAAGGACATAAATAAAAACACCAGGATGCTGAAAGCGATGGTCAAACCGAATTCTTGTGTGTGCTGCCCATAAACCTGTGAAAGGACGCGCGGTGCATCAGCATTTGAAGCTGCCGGAGTTGCTAGATGATTGTTGTTTTGCTTGACAAACATCACCTCGTATCATATTATACACGTATAATATGATACGAGGTGATTATGTTGTCTTTAGCGTTTGGCATATTAGGATTGCTTAATTATAGGGATAGCACGGGCTACGACCTGACCAAGATATTTGCGGACTCGCTCAATAATTTTTGGCACGCGCAGAGTAGCCAGATTTATCGGGAGCTCAACCGCATGGAGGAAGCAGGCTTGGTTGCTTCACGCAGCATCATACAGAATGGCCGGCCAAACAAACGTCTTTATTCCATAACCGATGCCGGCAGGGCCGCGCTTTCAGAATGGCTGTGCGAGGCAAAGCCGGAAATAGAAAACCCACATCACCCCATGCTCGTACGCGTATTCTTCGGAGCGAACGATCCGGAAGCCACCCTCGCCATGCTCAAAAAATACCGTGAGCAGTGTTTGCGTATGCTCGAAACCAATTACGCCGGCATCCGCCAGAATATAGAAAATTATGCAGCCATCATACCGGACGGGCAGGAAAAAAGTAAGTATTGGCTGATGACGCTGGATTGCGGCATCGCGCAGACGCAGGCGATGGCCGATTGGGCCGAGCACTGCATTGTGCAAATAGAAAAGGAGATGGCATAATGAATGTTCTTATCCTTTGCGACCGCGACAGTACCGGCACCGCAGGCTTTGAACTGCGCGAGCAAGTGGAAAAAACGGCCAAAGAGACGGGTAGCATCGTGCAGACAGTTGTATTGAACAGCGATGAAATCAAACCGTGTCTCGGTTGCTTTGGCTGCTGGGTCAAAACCCCGGGTCTTTGCGTCATCACGAACGACTGTGCAAACGATGTGTCTCGCGAACTGATGCGGGCTGATGCTGTAGTGATACTTTCCAAATTGACCTACGGCGGCTTCAGCCCCGACGTAAAGGCTGCCCTTGATCGGTGCATTCCCAACATATCACCGTTTTTTGAAATATATCATGGCGAGATGCACCACAAGATGCGATACGAGAGCTTCCCATACTGGATCACCATTGGATATGGCGACAGTACGAGGGATGAGCGCGAACTATTCCGGGAGCTGACCGATCGAAATGCCCTGAACATGCGGCCGCCGAAACATTTCTGCATCACAATGCCAAATGCCGATGAATGCTCGGATGCGCTGCAGGTTTTAGGGCAGATTTTATCAGAGGGGGTGCGCACATGAACCGCGTTGCTGCATTAAACGCAAGCCCGAAAACAACAAAAAGTGTTTCCGGCATGCTGATAGAGAAGATGGAAGGAATTCTGAACTTAAAAATTGACGCCTATCAGGCAACGCAGCTTATTCGGCAGGAGAAAATCTCTGAGTCAATAGCCGAAATCTTCACTGCCGATGCACTGCTCATCGTGTTCCCTCTGTACGTCGATTCGTTGCCGGCGCCACTCATAAAGCTGCTCACGATCATGGAGGAAACGGCCAAGGCGGCGAACTTGTCGCTGCCCGTGGTTTATGCAATCTGCAACTGTGGCTTTTATGAGGCGGAGCATACGAGACCCGCTTTGCACATGCTACGCCATTTTGCGCTTCGCGCCGGGCTTACCTGGGGATATGGCATCGGAATCGGCGGTGGCGGTTTTGTGCAGTCAACAAGCAAAAACATGGCAAAAGGGCCTGGGGCAAACATTTATGCCGCATTGTGCACGCTGGGCGAAGTGATCCGCAACAACAGCGCGGAAGAGCGTGAGGATGTGTTTGTCATGCCTAAAATTCCTCGTTTTCTGTACAAAATAGGTGGAAATATTGGCTGGCGTCAAATGGCAAAGCAAAACGGCGTCGGGCGCAAACTTCACGCGAGGCCACACAGTTAATAATCGCTTGATAAAAGTATGATTTATGGAGGAATAAGAGTGAGATATATAATAACGAATAAGGCAGCCTGGGAAGAAGCATTTGAGCGTAGAAAAAATAATTGGGGTGATGATAATTATAAAACCCTATTGAATGAAAAACTTCCATTTTTAAATGCCGATGTTTTAAATGAACTTGAAAAAATTGATTTTAAGGGGAAAACGATTGCTCAATTCTGCTGTAATAACGGTCGTGAATTGTTATCGATGATGCAGTTAAATCCAAGTTATGGAGTTGGTTTTGATATTGCTGAAAATATTATTACGCAAGCGACGGAAACGGCAAGAAAAGCAAAAATAACGAACTGTGATTTTGTTGCAACGAATATCCTAGATATTGATGAAAGCTATCAAAATCATTTTGATTTCATTTTCTTTACAATTGGGGCGATTACTTGGTTTAAAGATTTAGCCTTGTTATTTGAAAAAGTATCAAAATGCTTAAAGCCAAATGGACTACTACTTATTCATGACTTTCATCCATTTATGAATATGCTTCCGTTACCGGGAGAAGATGGATTTGACGAGGTCAATTTGAACAAAATTACTTATTCATATTTTCGAAAAGACCCTTGGATTGAGAACAATGGTATGGGCTATATGACGCCACAATATGAATCAAAAACATTTACAAGTTTTTCACATACTTTATCCGATATCATTAATTCGGTAGTTACTGCCGGAATTGCAATTAAAAAACTGAATGAATATAATTACGATGTAGGGCTGACAAATGCATATGATAGCAAAGGCTATCCATTGTCTTTTATTTTACTCGCTCAAAAATACTAATTTATTTGCTGTATTCTTTTCTGCCTTACTGTACGGTATTAAGCATAATACATATAGATTAAAAATAAAGTAATTGGATTGAATACTAACAGTTCCAATTGAGAATTAGCAAGGTCCTAAGCCTTGCTTTTTTTGGTTTTAGTAATCCGATTGCCACCAATGGCAGGTTGAATAGCGATGGAGAGGAAGATAAGGCTTATCTTCCTTTTTGGCTTTGGCAAAAGCTTCCTCTTAAATTATTCTTAAGAATATTCTGTATTGCAATTTGAGATATCTTTTGTAAATATTCAATTTCGGTTGAATTATAAAGATTGAGGATGGACTCGACAGCTCGCTTGTCACCCAATTGCCCGAGCGCTTCCACAACAAATGCAAGTACCTCCGGGTCTTTTTCACTTGCCAGCCGATCAATCATTGGTAAAACCGCTTTCTTTTCACACATCTGTCCTAAAGTCGATGCCACTCTTCCGCGAACCAAGGGTTGAGCATGGGCGAGAGACCGTATTAAAGGAATTACGGTTGCCTTTCCTATATTTATTAGAGCTATTTTTACACGTTCAGCAAGGTTGCTGTCTTCATACTTAAATAATTCAATAAGTGGTAATGTAGCACAATGGTTACCTATATTTCCCAAGGCAGATGCAATATCACACATTACCAGTACATCCTCTTCTTTATTCAGCAAAGATATTAGCGGCTGAATAGCTATCGGGTCACCGATTTTACCAAGAGCTTCAACGATGCCACAACGTACAGTTGTGTTATCTTCTTTATTCAGCAACTCAATCAGTTGCATGGCTGTACCAGGAACTTTGATTTTACCAAGGGCTATCACGACTTCTCTACGTACCCGATCATCCTTATCTTTTATGGCTTCCAGAAGCGGCGCTAGGCCATCTTTTACTTTTAATTCCCCTAGAACCCAGGTTGCACCTAATCTTATTTCACAATCCTCACTTTTTAAAGCATCGCCAATCTGCCGAATTACTTTTTCACCATTTTCAGCCAGGCACTTCAAAAATTCCTGACAAATGTCATGATTACTTACGGTTTTAAACATGCATTGATTTCGTACGGTTGCCTTAACTAAATGCAGCAATCCCGGATCATTGGTTATTTTCACCTGGCCCTTTAACTCTAGGGATCTTCTCAAATTCTGCGATTGTTCTTTCATAAAGGCTCTTCTTAGTTTATTTATTTCTTCCCGATCCTCTTCCGTTAAAAACCCTGGTTCAACGGTATCTAATATGATTGATCTTTCGTATTCGGAAGCCCGAATGGCCTCCCAGTTGTTCACTTTGGGACGAGCCGTTCCTAAGGCCGCCACCACTCGGCTGGTTACTAAAATATATCCTGCAAAGAAAATATCACTACCATCCCAGTTGTTTTCATTAAAAAAGATACCCTTTTTGACGATATCTGGTTTTGCGAACAATGAATTTGGTTTAGCAACAATTTTAGAGCGAGAATAATCAATTGAACGAACCTTAGAGGTAACCGCAAAACCATGATATCCCTTAATTAAATGACCACTTTTATCAGATAAATTAATTGCATAGGTCTTCCAGCCTGTGAATTTATTAATTGTAAACAATTCTACGATGCGATCTGAAACAAGAAAGCCGTCACTTGTCCAAATAAAATCATCGGGAACAGTTTTACCTCCTATATATCGGTAGGGAACAGGTGGAGGTGGCTTTAGATCCCCCCTTAACAGATTTATTTTGTCTTTACAACTTAAATAAAGTATGTCTTCTGCTAACGTAGCCTTAAAGGCTCTAGCCCTAATTCCAACTTGCAGCACAAAGATATCCTTTTCTAAATTTATGTTTGGATTTTTAAAAGTACAGGCAGCCTTTGGACGAAATCTTAGAAGTGCTTCATTTAAAATTTGCCGTATATCTTCAGAATGTTCATCTTCCTTTAATTTTTCAAGGTAGTTTAAAGCCCGCTTATCTCCAATTCGACCGAATGTATCGACTATCAGCATTCGCACATAATTATTTTCTTCTTTAAGCATTTTTATCAACGGCTCAACTGCCAACTCTCCAATTTCAACCAAAGCCATTGCGGCCCGCCAACTAACGATCCGATCCGGATCCATTAATGCACATAACAAGGGTTTAACTGCTTTTGCAGATCCCGTTGATCCCAATGCCATTGCTACGAATCCTTGTTCATTCATGCTTTTATCATTTAGTAACGCCGCAAGGGGTTCTACTGCAACTTCCCCCATCATCCCAAGTGATTTGGCAGCAGCCCAACGTTCTTTACCTCTTAGCATATTTAGCAAAGTAGGTAATGCGGTTGAGTCTCCTAGTTCACCCAAAGCAATGATGGCCTCTAAAGAACTTCCGTGTTTTTTTACATCGTTAAGAATGGGTTTTACTGCTCTTTTGTCTCCAATTTTACCTAATGCTCTGATAGCATCTAATCGGATAGCTGTATTCCCCTCATTTAATGAATTTATGAGGGGTAATACAGCTTCTGGATCGCCGATTTCCCCCAAGGTGTTTGCAACCCTTGTAAAAATAATATCATTACCATCTTCAAGACAAGTTTCTAGCAAGCGAACAAGGGGTTTCACTGTCTGGGTTCCAATCTTAACCAAGGCTTTTGACACTTCATCGCTGATTGGGTAGTTGTCCTGGTTTGATAGAACGTTTATCAAGGGTAGCACAGCACTTTGCCCCATTTTTCCTAATGCCTCAACCGCATTATTTTTTACCACCCGTTCTTCGTCCAATAGTGCATCAATAAGCGGAAAGACAGCGGCGGCATCACCAACTTCACCCAGTTCTTTAGCGGCCTTTGCACGGGTTCTCCAGTACACATCCTTCAGGTTTTTAATTAATGTTTCCATCGCGTTTCCCTGCCATTTCTATACATATCATTAATAATAGCTAAGTAATAATTTGAGAGTAACATAGAGCCTAAATTTGTCAAGAATTTTACATTTTGAACTAAATCAAGGGCAAGATGCGGAGAACATTTTGACATTAACAGAATAATTGTTTAACCATAGAAGTTTTAGAAATATGAGATTCTTTGCAGAAAAAACAGTAACCAAATTTTAAAGCATTTCATAATTAGTATTAGTGGGAGAAAAAAGTTAGTTTAATGCAACTATCTTACCTGAAGTTAACTCAGTCTACAGGTAGTACTTGAAAGTCCAGGAAAAAATTTAGGCAAAAGTTAGCCGAGACTAAGTTTTTAGATTTAAAGGAGGTATAACAAATGAAAAGCACAATCGTGGGGATCTAAGGAAGCAATATAATGCACGGTAAAAGTTAGTCGAGGCTAAGAATATTACTTAATAGTCAATGAAGGTACTGGAACACATAGGATACATCATAATAAGTGTCATTATCAATCAAATTATGAGAAGGGAGATAATACATTGAAAAAGTTAATTGGATGGATTTGTATACTTGCCCTAGTAAGTATGGCCCTTGTAGGCTGTGGAAATCAGGGGGGTCAAAGGGATGACGGGAAACTAAATATCGTTGCTACTACAACGATGTTGGCAGATGCTGTTAAGGTTATAGGTGGAGATAACGTGAACGTTGAATGCTTAATGGGACCTGGAATAGATCCGCATCTTTATAAAGCTAGTGCAGGGGATGTAGCCAAAATGCAACGGGCAGATATGATTATATATAACGGACTCCATTTAGAGGGGAAAATGGGCGATATATTTGAAAGTATGACAAAACAAAATAAAGCTGCCTTAGGAGCAGCAGAGACCATTTCCGAGGATAAGCTAATTACTGGGGACAGTGGAGGTGGTAATCATGATCCCCATGTATGGTTTAATGTAGAGCTTTGGATAGAAGTAGTAAAGGAAATTGAAAAAACATTAAGTAATTATGATCAAGATAATAAAGAGACATATAAAGCAAATGCTGATAATTATATCAAGGAATTAGGAAGCCTTCATGCATATGTAGAAAAAAGAGTTGAAGAAGTACCAGGAGAGAAAAGAGTATTGATCACAGCCCATGATGCTTTTGGTTATTTTGGTGATAAATATGGATTCGAAGTTATGGGACTTCAAGGTTTAAGTACAGCAACGGAAGCTGGAACAGCAGATGTAAAAAAATTAGCAGATTATATTACTGAAAATAAGATACCAGCTATCTTTGTAGAATCCTCCGTACCTCCTAAAAATATTGAAGCTTTGCAGAATGCAGTTGTTGCTAGAGGTTTTAAGGTAGAAATAGGTGGAGAGCTATTTTCTGACTCCCTGGGTGACCCAGGTAGTGAAGAAGGAACCTATATAGGTACAGTAAAGCATAATATCGACATAATTGTTGATGCATTAATTAAATAGGGGAGGATAATCATGGATAATATAGCGGTAAAAGTGAATGACTTAACGGTTGCATATCATAAAAAGCCTGTACTATGGGATATAGACTTAAAAATACCCTTAGGGGTTTTGATGGCGGTTGTTGGGCCTAATGGGGCAGGAAAGTCCACCTTACTAAAAGCCATGCTAAACCTAGTTAAACCTCTTACTGGTAGGACTTTCTTTTGGGGAGAGTCTTACCAGGTTAATAGGAAGAGAATTGCCTATGTTCCTCAGAGGGGCAGTGTAGATTGGGATTTTCCCACAAATGTATTAGATGTTGTTACGATGGGAACCTATGGAAAGCTAGGTTGGTTTAAACGTCCGAGAAAAGAGGAGAAAGAAAAAGCCATTGAAGCCCTTGATAAAGTAGCTATGCTTTCCTATAGCAATAGACAAATTAGTCAACTCTCAGGAGGACAACAACAAAGAGTGTTTTTAGCGAGAGCATTAGTACAGGATGTGGATCTATATTTTATGGATGAACCTTTTCAGGGAGTAGATGCGAAGACGGAAAAAGCAATCGTGAAACTGCTAGAAGAACTAAAAAATATGGGGAAGACGGTTGTAGTGGTACATCACGATTTACAGACAGTAATGGAGTATTTTGATTGGGTGACGTTCCTAAATACAATCCTTATCGACTATGGTCCAATCTATAAAGTATTTACAGAAGAAAATCTTAAAAAAACTTACCGAAGTGCCATTGATAGTTTTTACAAGAATAATAGGAAAGTAATCTAAATGGAACTATTATTCAATTTGTTCTCGGATTATACGTTAAGGATTGTGGCATTCGGTTCAAGTTTACTAGGAATTACCAGTGGAGCCATCGGGTGCTATGCAGTAATAAGGAAACAAAGCCTTATTGGCGATGCCGTATCCCATGCTGCACTACCTGGCATCGGACTGTCTTTTCTACTTATAGGTTCTAAGGATACCGAATGGTTATTGCTGGGGGCATTTATTGCGGGATGGATAGCTACATTTGTCATACTCAATATAAATCGGTTAAGTAGGATAAAATATGACAATGCCTTAGCTATGATTTTAGCTGTGTTTTTTGGATTGGGCTTGGTTATTTTAACCTATATTCAAAAAATACCTAATTCTAACCAAGCCGGATTGGAAAAATTCCTGTTTGGTCAGGCTTCTACCTTATTGCAAAGAGATGTTATGCTTATGGGCATTGTAGCACTCTTGACATTATTGCCGATGATATTTCTTTGGAAGGAATTTAAGCTACTCAGCTTTGATCGTGTTTTCGCCGACACAATAGGATTTTCTACTAAGAAACTAGATTTGATATTAACTACCCTAATCGTGATATCAATTATTGTAGGCTTACAAACTGTAGGGGTAGTATTGATGAGTTCAATGTTAATTGCCCCGGCAGTGGCAGCAAGACAATGGACGGATAGATTATCCGTCATGGTTATTCTATCCTCCATTTTTGGAGCTACAGCAGGGATTTGCGGCACACTCATCAGTTCATCTATAAATAATATGCCAACTGGACCCATGATCGTAGTGGTGATTACCCTTATTGCATTTGTATCCCTATTATTCGCACCAAATAGGGGGTTAATTTGGAAAAAAGTCAGAGATAACAAAAATAAAAAAGAAATCAATAGCACCATTGTACTCAGTATTTTATACAACCTAGGGGTAAAGCATAAAAAAATTTTTAATGCCCATGATCTAAATACACTTATGCTTGAAAAGGGAGGACTTAAATATTCTAAAAAGAACTTACGAAAGGAGCTAGACAAATTAAAAATATCAGGATTGGTGAACAAACACGGAAAAAATTTATGGGCAATCAGTAAAAAAGGGATAGATAAAATCAGAGCATTGGATTATGTAAATGGTGGTGAGAGTTACCATGACTAGTCCTCAAATAGAGATACAATTAATTGCGATTATTGTGTCAGTGGCTTGTGTTATTCCCGGCGTATTTTTAATATTAAGAAGAATGTCGATGATGTCGGATGCAATCAGCCATACCATTTTGTTAGGGATTGTGCTAGCGTTTTTTGCAACACATGACTTGACTTCACCATTATTAATTGTGGGAGCAGCCTTGATGGGTACGCTAACGGTTTATCTAATCGAAGTTATTAATAATACACAGTTGATTAGTGAAGATTCATCTATTGGGTTGATATTTCCTTTTCTTTTCAGTATAGGGGTAATTCTGATAAGTATGTATGCAGGGGATGTGCATTTAGATACCGATGCGGTACTATTAGGTGAAATTGCATTTGCTCCGTTTAATAGACTCGTAGTTGGGGGTACAGATATAGGTCCTAAAGCATTATATGTGATGGGAAGTATTTTAGTATTGAATGTAGTCTATTTATTGCTGTTTTACAAAGAATTGAAACTAACCACATTTGATAAGAAGTTGGCTGCGGTGCTAGGTTTTTCTCCAATCTTCATACACTATTCGTTGATGTCTTTAGTATCCATAACAGCAGTGGGTGCATTTGATTCGGTAGGTTCAGTATTGGTTATAGCCTTTATGGTAGGACCTCCTGCTTCAGCTTATCTAATAACAGATGACTTAAAAAGAATGATATTTTTAAGTATTGCTATAGGAATACTCAGCGCCATATCAGGGTATTGGTTAGCTGCATTATTTGATGTCTCTATTGCAGGGTCTATGGCAGTGATGGTTGGAATGATCTTTCTTATCGTATTTATCCTGACCCCTGATAGAGGACTGTTATCGATTATCAAAAGAAGGAAGAAACAGAAATATGAATTTGCCAATATATCTTTTCTGATGCATATCATGCGTCATGAAAATACAGATATGGAAAAGAACGAATCTTCTATAGAGACAATTCACAATCATCTCCAATGGGATCGTAAATTTCTAAATGAGATATTAAGTATAGCTAAAGAGAATAAATATATCACGATCAATGAAAAGGGAATCATTAAAGCAACAAGAGAAGGGAGGAAAATTGCCGGAACCTATTATTATGATTGGGTAGAAAGGACATAAACAATGTTACCACCTGCACAGAATGGCGGCAAGGAAATTATTGCCGGTGGCAAGGATAAAAAATATATAATAGGCAGAAAAAACGACAACAAATGTGGAAAAGCCGTCGCCTTATCTCGGTTAAAGGCATATTCACGATTAAGAATTGGAAATAAAAAAACCGGGTGTGTCCCGGTAGTGCGAAAGCTATAAGTAGCTGTAAACGAATTAGGAGCTCCTTATCGTTTAGTGTCGCTCCCATATAAAGGATCTTTACACCCCCCTTGCCGATTTGACTTGGGGAGTGTTTTTGATGTTTTGGCTATGTTATATCTTGTTGTTGATATTTTAGGATGTTTTAGGACTAACTCTTCTTTTGTGAAATTGGCATGCTTTTCCGAATAAATTCTGGGTATTTTGAAAGCATATGTTTAGCACAATGGGGAAGTTATTTAACCCACCCTGGCACCGTAAGAACTTGCAAAAGCGATAGCTTGAGCAAAGTCCAAGCGTACCCCTTTAATATCAAAAGATTTAAAATCGATCCCATCGAGTTTTGCTCCTCGTAAGTCAGCACCATGAAGTCGTGCTTTTCTAAGATTAACACGGGTAAGGTCAGCATCCCGTAAATCTACTTTTTCTAAATTACATTCGGATAAATCTGCTTCCGCAAATCGAATATTGCGCAGGTGTTGTTTTTTTAAATGAGTATGGCGTAGGTTGGTATAGGACCAATCCCCACCTTTTATGGTTATTCCACCTAATTGTGCACTTGTAAAATCGGAACCGATCATTTTACAATCCTCAAACGTGGCTACAAAGAGATTTGCCCTACCAAAAAGACAATTTGTAAAAGCAGAATCTTTGTGCGAAGAAGTTTGTAAAGAGGCCTCAGTAAAATCACAATCTACAAATTGGCAATGTGTAGTTAAAACTTCTTCCAGTTGTGCTCCTCTAAAGCTACACCGGGTAAATATACAGTTGTGCAATTCTCCTTCTCTTAATTCTGCATTACTAAAGTCTTTTTCTGCGTATTTCTGATCAATCTGTTGATACATCTTACCTTCCTCCCAGTTACTATTTTAACATGGCCTTTTTTGGATTGAGTTAATGTGCGTTGCATTCAAATTGTACAACATGTCCTGCCTGGAAACTATTTTTCTGGTTTCCACGCAGTAATCCGAATAGCCTAAATTCCGAAATTTTCCGAAGCTACCGAGTAAGGCCGCACCCTAATTCATTAGACTGTGACCTGCATTTAAGAAAAGGGACTAGCCCCTTGGATTCTAAGTAACCGGTTAGTGACCGTCGCATTATGAATGCAGGATTTAACTAGCATATCCTTCTTAGCGTGTAAACACCTGTCTAAGCCGTTAATGTTATACCCCATTATAGAATGCCTGTTCGTTTTCTGCAAATATCAACATTGAAATTTAACATGCCAATGCTTTACGTAAGTGAAGCATAATGTAAATATCACCACTGGTCAAATTGCCAGTGGTGATTCGTGTTTAATAATATTCAGGTCTTTTTATTATTAACCTTGGAAAAAGGAAACTTAAACTTTAAAACGGCTGACGATGGTATTTAAATCACCGGCAAGTTTTGCTAGAGTTTCCACGGAAGCGGTAACTTCTTCCATTGCTGCTGTTTGTTCTTCGGTAGAAGCCGCTACATTTTGCACACCGGAGGACATCTGATTAGCAGCAGATACTAAATCATTTACCTGGGAAGACAAGTTTTGAGTACCTTCAACAATAACACAAAAATAATTTCCAGACTGTTGAATCAGGGTTGAGCCGCTCTCAACCTCTTGTTTGGCTATTGCCATGCTATCGACAGCTTTTTGAGTATACGATTGTATGGCCTTGACAAGGGTGGCGATATCTTTGGTGGCATTGCTGGATTGTTCAGCAAGTTTTCTAACTTCCTCTGCAACTACCGCAAAACCTTTGCCATGCTCCCCTGCTCTGGCGGATTCGATGGCAGCATTTAACGCTAATAGATTGGTTTGTTCGGCAATGTTAGTGATTAAATCAACCATTTGATAAATCTCTTGGGATTTATTATTGACTTGATTAAAGGCCAAGCTTACTTCATAGGAGGCCTGATTAATGTTTTGCATTTGTTCGATCGATTTCGTAATACCATTGTTACCTTCAATCGCATTACTGGCACTCTTTTCCGCCACTTCTCCTATCGTGATCATGTTAGTGGTAACTTCATCTACCGTGGTAGCGATTTCAATCATCGTAGCGGAGGTTGCATTAGCACCTGCCGTTGTTTGCTGAGCCTGATTATTCAGTTGCCCGGCAGAACTATTTAAATAACCAGCAGCATTCTTAATATCTTCTATAATTTGTTTTAGGTTTTCCCTTGTTCCGTCAATTGCTTCAGCCAACTGTCCAATTTCCGATGTATCGTGTTTAACAAGTACGGAAGTGGTTAAGTCGCCTCCAGCCATTGCTAACATGGTATCTTTCAGTGATATTAATGGCCGGATAATTTTTCTGGATGAAATATATAGGTAAATTGATATGGTAACAGCCGTAATGATCACCAATGTTATCATTAGCATAATATAAAAGGCTAATTGCTTTTCTGCCTCAGCTAATTCATTTTCCGCTCGCGTATTCATTTTTTCTTGAAATTCCGCTATCGGTTTCGTAATAAGAGTTTTCTTTTGATCGTATTCTTTACCAAACATAAGCTCTTGGGCTGTTTTAAAATCTGCTGCTTCAACTGCCTTCATAGCAGCATCTTCAATTTGAACCAGTGCATCTGAATTTTGTTTAGCTTTTTCAATAAGGTCTAATTCTTCTTTAGGGGTATTTAATTCTTTTAGTCTTTCAACTACGTTATCCCTGGTTTTCGTTTCAGTTACTTCTCGCCAATAGTTGTTATAATGTTCTTTTTCTCCAAAAACAACATACCTCTGTGCTTCATTGGTTAAATAATCGGAAGCATTGGATACGTCAAAACCGAGTTGTTTTAATTCCGCTTTTCGAACCTCCGCTAACTGTACTTGTTTAAAAGTAGTCTCTGTCAATATGGCACTTATAATCAGAAGTAT
Source organism: Desulfotomaculum sp. 1211_IL3151 (assembly GCF_036763075.1). NCBI lineage: Bacteria > Bacillati > Bacillota > Clostridia > Eubacteriales > Desulfotomaculaceae > Desulfotomaculum > Desulfotomaculum sp. 1211_IL3151. The sequence continues at coordinate 15,453 of NZ_JBAIYV010000066.1, forward strand.
GCATAAAATCAAAGATATACCCCCAAATAGGAGTGTCAAGGTTGACTGTTTCATTGCGCCCTTGGCCATGCTTAAAATCCTCCTCTGTGTTTAATTGAGTGAAATTTCACAATATGTTTTTCAGTATGTCATTTGCATAAAAATAAATCAATGTGGTTTACGATAATTTTATGGAAAAGTCATAAAACAGTAAGTTAAATGGGGAATTTGTAAGTAGTAAGATTCTATAAGTTACCATTCAGTTGTAAGGGCTTAACCTCCCGGCGCAGGATCAGCCTAGCCTAAACATGGTGAAAATGTCTCACCATTAACAACGAAGTTTTTTGGCAAAATGCCGCACTTGCAAAATTGATTGAATGCAAAAATTAAACCCATCGGCGGATGGGTTTAGCTTTTGTTGACTCGGTCATTTTTCTCTTGCAGCAGGGCTTCAAGATATTTTTGATTTTGTAATATTTTGCTATCCGTTGGACGGTATTGACGGGCTACCTCATTGTGTAGATAGGCCAGCTTGTGCATGCCCAAACGATCATAGCACACACATAACTGCAGGTGTGGCAGCCAGGTGGAAAATGCAGGATTAAAAAATCCTTGGTGGTTTTCCTCCCGTCCCACCCTGGCGGCAAGCTTATACCAAAAAATTGCCGGGTTAAAATTGCCAAGTTCCATGAAATGATAGCCCAAACGGCAGCAAAATTCAGCCCTGGCACTGTCATAATGAAAGGAACGTAAAATTGCTTGCAGTTTCTGGTCATGATTGCCTAAAGCATGATAGCAGTCAGCCAGTTTTCCGCAGCTTGAAATATTGTCTTCAATCCATCCTTTGCCTTCCGAAAGAAATTTTTCATAAAGGGCAGCGGCCCGTTCATGCATTTGATGATCCAGCAGCTCATTTGCAAAATAGTAGAGATCCCGCGGGGAGAACTCTTCTCCCTGCGCCAAACGTTTTTCATATATTTTTAGATTTCTATCACTATCATGATGAAGGTTTTTATGCGTTATGGCAATATCACTTTGCATGATATTACCCCATACCTCAAGATATTCGTGAACCGCACCGATCCATTGAAAGTTATTGGTCCTCTTTACCAATCGGTTGCGCCGTGCACGAAAGGAGACATTGCCATCTTCATCAAAGGCTAAATGGTACTTCATGTTCACCGAATCCACGGTGGGATCAAGATCTTCTTTTAATGTGACAAACTTTATCCGATCGTCAGTTTCTAAAACATCATCGGCATCCAGCCAAAGGATGTAATCCATGGTTGCCTTGCTGAAGGCAGCATTTCGGGCAGCAGAGAAATCATCAATCCAATGGAAATCAAATATTTGGTTGGTATACTGAGCGGCGATGGACTTTGTACCATCGGTAGAGCCTGTATCCACTAGGATGATTTCATCTACCAGGTCTGCTACGGAATCCAGGCATCGTTTTAGCACGGCTTCCTCATTTTTAACAATCATGCAAAGGCTAATGGTGATCATCGTTTTTCTCCTAACTTTTTAGTACTTTATTCATTAGTATTCGGGTTGCCGTTAACAGGTGCTTTGCTGTGGGGGGAATGTAGGGGTGTTTTTGTGACACATGTAGGAAGTAGCCATACATTATAATTTAGGATGACTTTTTTACATTTAAATAGTTTGCTGTCATGTGTGGCAACGGGTGGAGGGCGTATGCGAGAAAATTTATCTTTATCCCTATGCATGATTGTAAGAAATGAAGAAGACTGGCTGGAGAGGTGTCTTAACCGTGTGCAGCAGGTAGTGGATGAAGTGGTTATTGTGGACACCGGCTCCACGGACAGAACAAAAGAAATCTGTCTTCAATATCCTGCCAAGGTATATGATTTTGCTTGGACGGAAAGCTTTGCCGAAGCCCGAAATTTCAGCATTGAGAGAGCGTCGGGGAAATGGATACTATGGCTGGATGCGGATGAGGAACTAATGGTGGAAAATATCAGAGAATTTCGGAAGGCACTTCATGCTGCGGAAAAGGACCTTTTTTTACTCCCTTTGGTCAACTACTATGGGGGATTACCGGCAGATTTAAACAGGTCCTATTTGTTTGCCAGCTACAGATTGTTTCGAAATCATAAAGGCTTTAAATTCATAGGAAATATCCATGAACACTTGAATGTGGATGAAATCCAGAAAGTTGATCAAACGGCAATAATGCCCAATATTACAATCCATCATTATGGTTATATGGATCACGTTATGGAGGGGAAGGAAAAAAATAAAAGAAATCTCGCTATGCTTGAAAAGGAAAGGGAGCAGCCGGGGTACAGTCCCTGGATTGATTACCATATTGCAAGTGAATGGTATCGTGCTAAAAGGTATAAAGAAGCCTTTGAACAGGTAAATATTTCCATCTTGGGATTCCTTCAGAGAAAACAGATGCCCCCTTCCTTATTGTATAAGCTGAAATATGATATTTTGTTGGCGCTGGGAAGTTTTGCGGGAGCATGGCCGGGCATTGAAAAGGCCATCGCGTTATATCCTGATTACGTTGATCTTCATTTTTACAAGGGTTTGATTTTTTTTGCCAAGGAAATGTTTGAAGAAGCGATTCCGGTGTTTAAACATTGTCTGGAACTAGGGAAAACACACGCGCAAGGATATCTCATGTTGGTAGGTTGCGGGGGATACCAGGCCTGGTATTTTATGGGGAGATGCTATGAAAAACTGGGTAAATACAAGGAAGCGAGCACGGCCTATGCACAGACAGTCAGCCTATACCCAGATCATCAAGAAGCGCGGCTAAGATTGCTTACCCTGAGTGAGGTATAATTTTATGATTAAATAACTGGGTGTAAGCCTATCTTTGCCGACATGAACGAACAAACAATGCGAGGACTGATCCTGCTTCGTTGTTTTTCCATTTACGCAGGCTGTTAAAGAAGACGGTGTTTTATAAATATGATTCTATATTTTAATTTGGAACCATTTGGTACCTAATCTTATACATTGTATTGTACTAAATTAAGGGAGGAATTGATTGTGTCACAACCCAGTTTTCCTACGATAAGCCCGCCTATCACGAGGGACGATGCCATTAATTTACTACTTACCTCGATAGCAATGGAGGAACTCGGCTTGAGTCACATTATCAATGCCGAAGGAGAAAAACTGCAATATATTTTAGGAACGATCCCAGGAGTCAGCAGCCCTCCGGCAACAATCCAAGATGTTTTGGATGTTAATGATAGTGTTCGTAATACTTTAGAAAGTGCTGTGCAAAACCAGTTATTATTAAATGCAAAGATGCAGATGGCCCTTAACTCGTCACCTATGCAGGGGCCTACCGGAGCTACCGGAGCCACCGGGGCCACCGGACCTGCCGGGGGTCCCACCGGGGCCACTGGAGCTACTGGAGCTACCGGAGCCACCGGACCCGCTGGGACTGCTGGGGCAGTGGGGCCTGCGGGTGCCATTGGTGCAACGGGACCTACCGGAGCTACCGGGGCCACCGGAGCTACCGGAGCCACCGGGCCTACCGGGGCCACTGGTGTAACAGGGGCCGTAGGAACTACCGGTGATGCCGGACCAGCCGGGGCTACCGGAGCCACCGGTTCTCTTGGGCCCACCGGAGCTACCGGAGCTACCGGAGATACTGGAGCTACCGGAGATACCGGAGCCGCGGGAGCTACTGGGGCAACCGGAGCCACCGGTCCCACCGGAGCCACCGGTGCAACGGGGACCAACGTAACGGCAACCACTGCTTTTGCCGCCAATACCAGCGGATCATCCATTTCGATAGCAGTGGCCGGTACACCGGTACCGCTGCCTGACAGTCAGATCCTGCCGACGGATATTACCGTTGATGTCACGGATACAATTTTCACTGTAAATACAACTGGCCGCTATCGGCTGTCTTACTATGTGAATACAACCGCTACATTGGCTATAAGTTCCAGGCTGATCATAAATGGCTCACCCAATACAGCATCAACTGTCGCGCCACTTATCAGTCTATCAAACTTCTCTAATGAAATTTTGATTGATTTAACGTCTGGAGCAACCGTAACACTGCAGCTGTTTGGGCTATTGACTACAGCCGTTCTGTTGGGAGGTTCGGCAGGAGCTTCGTTAATGATTACCCGATTAAGTTAGAGTAGTCATCGCAGTATTATTTTGAAAGGAGGCCGATGTTATGTCTTTGCCGAATATTCCTGCCGTTAGCCCTTCCCTTACAAGAGATGAGGCAATCAATTTAATTATCTCATCGATTGCGATGGAAGAGCTCGGCCTAAGCCATATTACCAATGCGGAAGGGGAAAAACTCCAGTTTCTTTTGGGAACCCTTCCCGGATTAACGGGTGGTTTTGCAACCATCAGCGACATCTTGGCTGCTAACGATAGTGTACGTGAGATGCTTAATAGCATTGCTAATAACCAGTTGTTTTTAAAGTCAAAAGCTAACACGGCATTGAGTTCTCCTGTATTGCCCGGACCCACGGGGGCCACTGGTGCCACCGGAGCCACCGGATCCGCCGTAGGCGCCACCGGAGCGACCGGAGCCACTGGTTCTGTTGGGCCCACCGGACCCACCGGAGCGACCGGGGCAACCGGCCCTACGGGTGCGATAGGTCCTGTCGGATTGGTAGGCGCGACGGGTGCTGCCGGTGCGGTAGGTCCTACGGGTGGAAATGGTGCTGCTGGGGCAACGGGTGCGACGGGAGCCACCGGACCTACCGGAGACACAGGTGCCACTGGACCCACCGGACCCACCGGGGCGACC
>NZ_JBAIYV010000005.1:0-1885 GCF_036763075.1 Desulfotomaculum sp. 1211_IL3151
TTTGCCGGATGCTTAATCCTTCAATCTCTTTTAGTTTATGCAGCACCATATCCCGCTCTGCCCTACTCATTTCTTGCAATATTTTAGCCTGTTTATTTTGTAACATTTTTTCTATCACTTCACGAGCCTGGGAATCACTCAACGCAGTTCGTTTCATGTCCTCTAAACATTTATCCTCGTTTTCAACTTCAGTAAATTGCTGTAATGCTTTGATGGCTTGTTCCTCTTTTTCGGAAAATATACCCAGTATCAAACCCGTATTGGTTATTCCCAATAACCCCTTACCATCATAATAATCCTTACAACTGCTCCAACAATATTCTTGGGCTCTTTTTACCATTCCTGCCTTAACAGGATTTTGATGTATATATCTAATGACTACTTTTAAGTAAATATCATCTTCAACATTTTCACTTTTGAAGCGGTTTTGGAAAACATGCCCAACCCGGTTATATTTCCAGTTATAATAATAGGCATAACTTGCACCCAGGCGATGCATCAGATTAGATATTTTCTTTAATCCTTCTTTTAAGAGAATATGGGCATGGTTATCCATCAGACAATAGCCAAGAATCAACGCATTGCTATCCTGGGCTATTCTTGCCAGGGTATCCAAGTATCTTTGACGATCTTGATCATCATGGTATATGGTTTCCTTGTTTATTCCCCGAACAAGTAAATGATATATTCCAGTTGTGCTGGTTTCTCTAGCTTGCCGTGGCATTATTTTAACCCCTTTTTTGTTCATCTTACCACGAGAAACTAAATGACACAACAAAAACGTCCCCTTGTGTCTACACTCTTTTCTAATGCATCTTTATAATTTATTAGACCATAACCATAAGTATTATCTTTCCCAGCATCGCCCAGATCAATTGCTGTATCTTCAATTAAATCTTTTAACTGTTTATTAGTTATGTTTTTATTATGATATTTTATAATGCTCACTAATGCGGTATTAAATCATGTCCTCAATCCCTTTAAATGTATATGCCCGGATAATAGAATATTCGAATATTTACTATCATGTTGTTAATACGCACTGATCACCTATAAATTTTAGCAATAAGCTCTGCAGAAGGTATAAGCAGAAATTGTCCTAAAATAGTACCTAATAATTTTGTGACAATCAGTAGTAAAACCAATGTTTTAACATCCTCATAGGGTCTTTCACCCTTTAATGCCTGGTCTGTAATGATAGCGGCCTTTGGATCAATAAATAGCGTTAATAAAATGGTTGCAATCCCATTTATCATACCAGCAGAAGCTGCTGCCGCCAATCGTTGTTCTTCTGCCACGAATGTAGCAGAGTAATTTGCAGATAAAACTCCGATCGTGTAAATACCTGTTATCACTACATTCAGAAATAATAATGTCTTAGGAATATGAGCGAACTTTAAGTTATGTAACATTCTTTTTGATGGTCTTACAGTAGTTTTAACTAGTCGTTTTATATTAGATATTTGAAAGGCACCAATAATAATAGCTGGAATCGAACCAGATGAACCTAATCTTTTAATAACTTTATTAAAAATCTTTAGGAATGTAGGGATCAATATTATCCCTATTAGGGTGCCTAATGTAGCTGAGAAGATAACTAGTCTTAACTGTATGGTAGGATCAATATTACTTGTAATACTTTTGCCGATTAAACTACCTATCAATGGTGCTTGAAATGTATTAGCCGTTCTAGAAATCAGAACAAAGATATTAAAGAGGGAAATAGATAAAGCAAATTGCCCGGTTTTAACAGCATTATATAAATGCTACAATAAAAGTGAGCCAAAATTGAAGGAAACGCCAGAAAAAAATTGAGCCACTTTCAACCAAAAACCTGTATTATCAGAAAGTTACATCTGTTGATACAGGAGGTAAAAAGGAGTGG
>NZ_JBAIYV010000061.1:0-19082 GCF_036763075.1 Desulfotomaculum sp. 1211_IL3151
GCTTGAATTCAGCACTGTATTGTTTCTTATGCTTTCCCATTAAACAGTTCCTCCTAGTTAGTTTTAATTTTACACTAAGCTAGGAAAAATCTCTATTTTGGTTGTCCTATTTTTATTCTAGCAGCAAAAACACAAAATAAGGAGAGGAAACGATGATTACACCTTATCTTACATTCAACGGGAACTGTAAAGACGCGCTGAGCTTCTACCGCGCCGTCTTTCCTTGCGACGAGCCAAAAGTCTTGCCCTACGGTGACTATATGCCGGAGGGATCAAAGACGCCGCCTGAATTGCTGCGTACTTGGGTTATGCACGCCGAGATGGTCATCTGCGGTACCAACGTCTGGTTTGCCGATGAAGCTGCACCGCCCAAGAACGGCGACAACATCAAACTAACCGCCACGACACCTACGGGCAAGGAAGCGGCGGCTATCTTCGATGCACTTTGCGTGGGTGGTGAGGTGACGCTCCCGCCGAACAAGACCTTCTACAGCGTGTTCCACGCCGCAGTAACAGACAAGTTCGGCGTGAACTGGAATGTCGTTGCTGAAGAAGCGCCGAAGTAAGCGGAGGGATGAAGAGTGAATAACGAACGTGTATGCAAAATGAAAATTTCCGGTGTCTACCCTCTGTATATTCAAAAAGCCCTGCGTAAAGGACGCACGAAAGAGGAAGTCGATACCGTCATCCAATGGCTGACAGGCTATGATGAACAGGGATTGCAGTCTCAAATCCATAGAGAAGCGGACTTTGAGACGTTCTTTGCCGAAGCCCCTCAAATCAATCCGAACGCTTCCAAAATCACCGGAGTAATCTGCGGCGTTCGTGTCGAGGAAATCGAAGACCCGCTGATGCAGAAGATACGCTGGTTGGACAAGTTGGTGGACGAACTGGCAAAAGGTAAGCCAATGGAGACGGTGATGCGAATGACGAATCGTGGTTTTAAGGACAAATAAGGCGGATCAACCAGTATATTTAGCGGTTTCCAGCAAAAAACGGCCTGAAACGTGTATGTTCAGGCCGTTTTTTGAATGGATTATAGAAAATTTTCGCGATGTGTCTGGGCAATCAAGCAGGTGAATCGGTGATGAAACACGTCAGATAATACTTCTGGTTTTTAATGGAATCCCATTGCAAAAGCGGAATGCGTGTTGGTGAAATCAAGGCAAAAACACACCTCTCCCGCCCTGCCGTATCACATCACTTAAAAATATTAAAGGATATCGGAATTGTAAAAATGAGAGAGGAAGGGACTAAAAACTTTATTATATTAATGTTTCTGCGAAATTAAATATACTGAAAAAATTAGTTATGGATATTGAACATTTGATGAAAAAGTTTTATCAGTAAAATTAAAACATACTTATTAGCAGACAGTACTAACTGCAAATTTCCATATCCGTCTATAGAAAGGGAAAGAAAAAAATTCACATAGTGATGAAATCAACCATGTGAATGAACAAAAGGATCAGAAAAGAGCTTGATTTTACCAAAAAAGAAAATGTGGTAACCTGTCTTGCAATGGGATATCCCGATGTTAACTATATTGGACGGTTCCCAGAAAAAAAGCTGAGATTGAATGGAGATAAAAGAAAATATTAAGGCAAATATATAAGAATAATTGGAGGTAATTTCATGCACAGTGCAATAGAAAATAGAGTTTCACGGAGAAAGTTTGAAAAGGAACCGATTACAGGTTGGGCAAAAGAAAATATTATTTCTCTTATTAATCAATTAAATGAAGCATCTGGTTTAACAATGGCATTCATGGAGGATGGAAGCGGTGCCTTTGGGAAGTTAAGAAAAAGTTATGGGTTATTTACCAATGTACGTTCTCTTATATTGATGAAAGGCAAGAAAGACGATAAAGATTTGAAAGAAAAGATTGGATATTACGGAGAAGATTTAGTTCTTGCTATAACTGATTTAGGTCTTGGAACATGCTGGGTTGGAGCCACCTTTGATAAGGATGAATTAACGATTGATAGTGGCGAGGAATTGGCTTGTGTTGTAGTAGTAGGTAAAGTGGCGGCTCCTTCACTAACAGAAAAAATAGTGCGGTCAGCTACACATAGAAAAGTAAAGAGTATGGAAGAACGAATCCTAAGCGATCAACCTTTGCCTCAATGGGTACAAAACGGAATGAAAGCTGTACTATTTGCTCCAAGTGCTAAAAATACACAAAAAGCAATGTTTAAGTATGAGAACGACATCTTAAGCGCTCAAATTGCGGATGATTATTCAATGGATCTGATTGATTTAGGTATTGCAAAGAAACATTTCGAGATAGGAGCAAGAGGGAAGTTTGAATTTGGGAATGGAGGTATCTTTCATTTAAAATAAGTGGCTCTAGGAAAAGCTGTCGCCTAAACCGTCTGTCGGCACCCTAGCTTTAAACAAAGAAAAGCCCACGATGATAGGGAAGGGAGGAAGCTTAGAGTTATTTCTTTCCTAATATAAGAGTGAATGAGATGCCATGAGAAGGGAAGTATGGCATAATGGAAGCAAAAGGAGTGGTCGGATGCAGGCAGAAATCAAGGGTCAATTGCGGGAACTGGCGGAAGAAGAATATCGGGTATTTGCTTCCGGTCTGCTTCCGAATATTAGCAACATCCTGGGGGTCCGTCTCCCCCTTTTGCGCAAAATGGCGAAGGAGATCACAAAGGGGGACTGGCGGGAATACTTAAGGACTGCCCGGGGGGATTTTTTTGAGGAAGTCATGCTGCAAGGCATGGTCATTGGTTGTGCTCAATGCTCACCGGAAGAAAGACTTTCTTATGTCCGGGAATTTGTGCCGAAAATAAATAATTGGTCGGTGTGTGACAGCTTCTGCAGCGGGCTGAAGTTTACGAAGGGAAACATGGAGTTGGTTTGGGATTTTCTTCAGCCCTATACTCGGTCGGAAGAAGAATTCGAAATCCGCTTTGCGGTGGTCATGCTGCTCTTTTACTATAGCGATAAGGAACATCTCGAAGCCGTACTGGAAATACTAGATAATATCCGGCATGAAGGATATTATGTAAAAATGGCGGTGGCTTGGGCAGTTTCTATCTGTTATATCAAGCTGCCGGATCGGGCCATGCCCTACTTACAGAACAATCATCTGGACGATTTTACTTATAACAAATCCCTGCAAAAAATCACGGAATCTTATCGTGTGGGCCAGGAAATGAAAAAGCGGATTCGTCTGATGAAGCGCAAATAAAAAGGAAAGGGGGAAAGCCGGTGATCATCAGTGCCAGCCGCCGCACGGACATTCCTGCCTTCTATTCTGAATGGCTGCTCAACCGTCTGCGGGAAGGGTATGTTTTGGTGCCCAATCCCAGATGTTCGTCCCGCTACAGCCGTGTGGAATTGAGCCTCCAAGCTGTGGATTGCCTCGTTTTCTGGACAAAGAATCCATCCCCCATGCTTCCCCGGTTAGCGGAGATCACCGCCCTGGGGTACCCCTTTTATTTTCAGTTTACCCTGACCCCCTATGATCGGGACCTGGAACGGAATCTGCCGCCAAAGGAAATTTTGCTCAGGACCTTTCAGAAGCTGAGCACGATGCTGGGACCGGAATATGTGGTATGGCGGTATGATCCTGTGATTCTGAATGCCGATCTGGATCTTGAGTATCACTTGGGGCAATTTGAACGAATGGCGATGGCCTTGGAAGGTTACACGCACCGCTGTATTTTCAGCTTTTTGGACTTGTATCCCAAAGTGCGCAGAGCCATGAATCTTGCTTTAGACCAGGAGGTAAAGGAAGCAGGTGAAACGGCCATGGAGCGGATTGCCGAAGGTTTTTCCTCGATTGCCCGGAGGCATCATCTGGATCTCTTTACCTGCTGTGAACCTGTGGATTGGGGTCCATACGGGGTCCGACCTGCTTCATGCATTGATCAAGGTATGATTGAAGGGATCCTAAAATGTAAAATTCATGCCCCCAAAGACCCCAACCAGCGACCCTCCTGCGGATGTATCGAAAGTGTGGAGATCGGTACTTATGATAGCTGTTCCCATGGATGTATTTACTGTTATGGGACATCCTCCCCACAAACGGTTCGGAACCGTATGGCCGCCCATGATCCGAAGTCACCGGTTTTGATTGGTGGTCTTACCCATAACGCTATCATAACGGAGCGGAAAATGTGCTCTAGGAAAGATTCACAGCTAACCTTATTTTAGAGTGGTTCATAATCATTTTCACCTTGATATTCTGAAGGTTGGACGTTATACTCATGTAAAATTTCACTTTTCATTTTGATATCATTTGAAATTATTTTGTTGTCAATATTCCAGAACCGTTTTGGAAGAAATCTGCGCAAGCCATCGATCATGTTTATGGCGAATTGCACTCCAACGGCAGCAAGGTCATCGAGGCCGTCAATGAAAATAAACCGGAATTGCCAAGGAGCTGTTTTTACATACGAAAGAGCTATCCCAGGAATCTTTGCAAAGTTAGATGAAGTCAGCCATAGCATAGAAGACCGTAGCGCTCAGGGGTGGAGGTATTGAGAACCGGTGAAGCGAGCTGGGCTAGCATTTATCTCTCATCTAGTGCGAACGTGTAGTGAACATGAAAATGCCGGGGGATTCGCACCGCGGAATGAGAAGGAAATTGTTGAAATATGGAAAATATAGTAGATATGGATTCGGTTATTATGTAGAAAAGTTTAAAAAGCAAACAAAAATGGGTCTGTCAGGTGGTTTTTGTTTACTTTTTGCGGTCACTCCCTATGTGGGAGTCACTCCCTATGTGGGAAACTAAAAGGAAGTTTTTAAGTAGTTTAACCTATGTCACTCCCTATGTGGGAGTGTGGATTGAAATACTAGAGCCTATCGATCAGGAATAAATTACCTGCCCGTCACTCCCTATGTGGGAATGATTATAATAAAAGAAGATCCATTGTCTCAAATCATGGGGGTGGAAGAGGCAGCCTCCCTTTGGGGAACTACACCTAGTTATGTCAATAGCCTATGTGATCAGGGAAAGGTGAGAGCCATTAAAATCGGTAAGAACTGGGTGTTAGATAAACCAACCGAACCCTAAAAAAGAGGTAGAAAATCAACCTTGATCCTATTTGGGTGCAGAGTATAGAATGTAGTGGTATAGGAAAAAGAGGTGATGGTATGCAAAGGCACTCCAGGGAACACATTCGTGAACAACGGCAGCGAACCATCAAACGACGGCTTTTTCTAGCGAAGCATACGAGGTTTACTAGCAAGGAAGCTTGGGAAAATCGAAGTCAGGTGGGGTGGTGGAGCAACCCGGGTCGTTTAAGTAAATACAATCTGGTTTGTTCTTGTGGTATGTGTAGAGACACCAAATACCGGGATGAGCGGCATAAGCATAAAAGCACGGTTTGCCGGGAAATTGAGGAAGGGCAATTTTGTTTAGAATAGGTAGCTGGAAATACAAGTGAAAAAATGACCTCCATTGCGGGGACATTTTTGTTAGGCAAATTTACTCTAAAAGACGGGTACTATCAACCAAATCAATAGGTGGTGGTACCTATTTAGCCCCTATCATAGAAGACAGTAGCACTCGGGGGGTGGAGATATATTGAGAACCGGCAAAGCGAGCCGGGCTAGCATTTACCTTTCTCATCTGGTGCGAACCTGTAGTGAACATGAAAATGCCGGGGGATTCGCACCGCGAAATGAGAAGAAAATTGTTGAAATATGGAAGATATAGTAGACGTGGATTTGGTTATTATGTAGAAAAGTTTAAAAAGTAAACAAACATAGATCTGTCAGATGGTTTTTGTTTACTTTTTGCTGTCGCTCTCTGCGCGAGAGCGTGGATTGAAATTATAAGAGATCATGTAAAAAGTACATATAATCCTGGGTCGCTCTCTGCGCGAGAGCGTGGATTGAAATCCGTAGCACCGCAAAGTTAGCACGCTTTTTACCAGTCGCTCTCTGCGCGAGAGCGTGGATTGAAATTACACATCATCCGTATAAATTTCAGTGGTCACCAAGTCGCTCTCTGCGCGAGAGCGTGGATTGAAATCTGCATCTAGGTAAGTTCCTCTTTTTACTTCTTCCGTCGCTCTCTGCGCGAGAGCGTGGATTGAAATCATCAGCTGCGCCACACCAACGCAACCCTACTAATCGTCGCTCTCTGCGCGAGAGCGTGGATTGAAATAATGCACAAGTTGTAAGCGCATAAACGTCATGGGGAGTCGCTCTCTGCGCGAGAGCGTGGATTGAAATTTTTGCAAACTCTTGTGTACACTTAAAACCGACAGTCGCTCTCTGCGCGAGAGCGTGGATTGAAATGCTGTTCTGATGGAATGTTCACTAACCTATATACGTCGCTCTCTGCGCGAGAGCGTGGATTGAAATGGCAAATGGTGGCGGCACTGCATTACCACATCTTGCGTCGCTCTCTGCGCGAGAGCGTGGATTGAAATTTCGGTGTAGCGAGTGGACGGAAGTCTGGCGGTCGTCGCTCTCTGCGCGAGAGCGTGGATTGAAATATTCAAGGGTTACGTATCTCATTTGAGTGTTAAAACGTCGCTCTCTGCGCGAGAGCGTGGATTGAAATTGTATGGGTCAAATTAGTAACAGGTTGACCGTAAGGTCGCTCTCTGCGCGAGAGCGTGGATTGAAATGGAGTTTGCAAGTAAATACAAGACTGAGACTAAAAGTCGCTCTCTGCGCGAGAGCGTGGATTGAAATTTCTCGGGCAGATACAACATCCTCTTTCGCTTGGGTCGCTCTCTGCGCGAGCCGGAAGCACCAATACAAAATATTTTCCATGTTAGTCAGGTATATCTTGATTTACAAAGATACTCAAGCTTCCTAAGCTGAAGACAAATATGACACTGACGAAGTTTCGTTCATTATTAAATTGGATTTGACAGTAAACATGAAATAATAGGGTATTTAAAAATCGCCGAAAACGCTTGTATTACCAAGCGCTTCGGCGATTTTTAACCTTCTATCTTCTAAAGTTAGAAAGTGCATTAAGTATTTATATACATTCTAATGTTTAAATAATTTTAGGGGTTGGACAGATAAAGATTCCGGCATAGTTGGGTGTTACTGCTTATTTATGTAGTAAATTAGTTAAAAAGTTTAAGAGAAATTGCAGATAGATAACGTAGTATCCTTTGAAAGGAGATGAAAAAATGAATTTTTCAGAGAGTGAACTGATATCTGAAATAAAAAAGCGAAACTTGAAAGCTTATGAGTTTTTAATCAAGGAGTATACCAAGCCTGTTTATTATTTAACCTATAACATTTTAAACATCGGCAACAGTAAGGAAGACATAGAAGAGTGCGTAGCCGACGTTTTTTTGGAAGTCTGGCAAAAAATCAACGAATTTGACAGCGAGAGAGGCAATTTCAAAACCTGGATTTTAATCCTGACAAAATATAAAGCTCTTACATATAAGCGCAAACTTAAAACAAATCAAGTCGAAAACATTGATGATTACCAGCTTGAGCAGCCTGATACCATTGAAAAACAGATCATCGATAGAGAGATTCAAAGAAAACTGCTGGAAACAATCAATAGCTTTAATAAAACGGACAAGGAGCTTTTTATTCGCAGATATTTTTATAACGAGAAAATATGCGATATTATGCAATCTTTGGGGTTGAGCCGTTCGGCCCTAGACAACAGGCTCTTAAGAGGCAGAAAAATAATCAAGGAGGTTTTATCCTATGAATGAAAAGCAAATTCAGATGCTGATGCAAAATCTTGATAATGATTTGTTGGCCAAGGAATTAGATGATTTAACGAGCGACTTGGAGGTCGATCTGGACTCTATTACTCAAAAAGCGTTCAATAAGCTGAATCAGGAACGGTTAAAAAAGAAAAGAAAAAGATTTTATCCCCTTGTGGCAGCGTGTTTAATCACGGTTATCGGTATATCCAACGCTTATGCCGCAGAGATTTCAGATTTTGTCAGATCTTTTTTCAATCAAAGAGCAATCTATTCAACTGTTATAGACGGAAGTGCCTACTATCTAGAATCCCCCCTGCAATTGGACAAGGAAGTCAAATTAGAGAATGTTATTTTTACGAAAGACAAGTTGGACATGAATTTAACTTTTTCATTAATAGAAGATAAGCTTCCTGAAATTTTAGTTGCTACAGCAAATGGCAAAATATATAAACCAGGCGGTTACGGTTACGACAATGATCGTTTGCTTCTCAGCTTTTGGAATGAAGTGGAGCATAACTACATGTTCTCTCCTACGGAAGAATTGAAATTGATTATTGGAGAAAAAAGTTATAGTATTCATTTAACGGAAGGAGTGCCTGTAGTTGGCAGCGGCGAAATTAATCCCGCTGAAAAAACGAATATTGATTGGGTAAAAGTTGGTTATAAAAAAATTGACCAGGGTGTGCAGATTTTAACTAGTTTCACGGATAATGACTTGAAATTGGTAGCAATTGGTGAACCGGATCAAAATACTGTGACACGAATATTTAAAAATGAAAATGGCATCACAAGCAGTGGGACTTCCTCTATGACCAAGCCCCTCCTAGGTTATGGCAAAGATAAAAACGTTTATACCTACAACCAGGCTAAAGATGCTGTTGGCAGGCCAGTTACCCAATTTGAAACCCAGGATCCTGCGGACACAGAAATTGAACTGAAAATACCAAGTTTGCTTGTTGGTTATGAAAAGGACTTTGGCAATATTGATGTGGCAATTCCGGAGTTGAACGAAGAAAAAAGAATCGACCGGGAAATAGATCTGAAACTTCAAAAAATCACCTTGCAAAGCATTAAAAGAACCTCCGCAACAACAGCCGAGTTAAAATTTGCTTTGAACACAGGAGACAAAGCAGAAGTTGCTGTAAGAGAGGTTTCCCTTTACAGTAAAGATGTGCAAAGCGGTGACAGCGTTTGGCAGGGTGACGTATGCACAATGGGTATCAGTTTTGACGGGAAATTAAAAAATGCTCAGTTAAACTTGAGCTGGCCGAGATTTGAGGTAAAGGGTAATTGGACTCTGAAAATTAAATAAGAGTTAAAGGGCTGTGCCGAAACTTGATGTTTCAGCACAGCTTTCTTCACTTCAAAAGAGGAATTTAAAAAGATTAAAATGGCACCATCCTACATATTGATAACGCCCGCACGGAGAGGTTTTTCCGTAGCTTGAAATATGGTGATATATATCAAGGAATATACTACACCAAGGGAGATAATTATCGGTGTCAATAAATATATCCACGATTACAACACCGTTCGCCCCCATGCTTCACTAGTGGCTTAACCCCCAATTCCTTCCACCAGCAGTACGAAAAACGACCTGCAGCTTAATGAATAGGGGAATTCGGATATTTTTTAAAATCGTGTCTTGACAATAGGGGGCACTTTATTCCGTCATCTTGCACCGAAGTTGGCAATCTGAAGTTCGGAGAGGAATTCAGATAACTTTTGTATTTGTGAGTCTGAGCATTCATCATAGTCCCGTAACGGGAAGTTCAATCCGAGGGCATCATATTTGCTGATACATATCTTCTTGAACGGCAGTAATTGCAGTTTTTGCAGATTGGAGAACTGTGCAGATAATAAATGAATTTTCTTTATGTTTTCCTCGCTGTCAGTCAAATTAGGGACGACAACATGTCTGATCCAAAGCGGAACAGACATGGTCTCAGTAAGCCTTAAGAAAGAGAGCACATGGTCCAGATTCCCCCGGCAGTATAGCTGATAATCAATTGCATTGGAAAACTTTAAATCACAAAGAACCAAGTCTGTGTGAAGCAGAACGTTTTTCGCACCATCCAAATCTCCGATTCCGGCAGTATCAAGACATGTATGAATACCCACTTCATGCAGCTTCTGAAACAACTCTGACACGAACTGCCATTGCATTAATGGTTCTCCGCCCGAAACGGTTACGCCGCCATTTCCAGCAAAATAAGGCTTGTAACGCAATATTTTGGTCAAAACTTCATTAACGTCATATGCTTCTCCCAAGGAAGGGGTCCATGTATCCGGGTTATGGCAGTACACACAGCGCAAGGAGCATCCCTGCATAAATATTACGTAGCGTATGCCGGGGCCATCGACCGCTCCCAGACTTTGGAATGAATGAATGCGTCCTTTCATTACATTTCCTCATGAAAAGTTCTGGAGATGACTTCCAGTTGTTGCTGCTGGGATAATTTGTGAAAATTGACAGCATAACCGGAGACGCGAATCGTTAAATTGGGATAAGATGCTGGATTTTCATAGGCTGCCATCAAGGTTTCTTTGCTAAGCACATTGACATTAATATGATGCGCTTTTTGGACAAAGTAACCGTCGAGAATCGATATCAGGTTGTTGTATCGATCTTCCAGATCGTGCCCCAGCGCTTGCGGCACAATCGAAAAGGTGTTGGAAATGCCGTCTTTGCATACGTCATACGAAAGTTTGGCAATTGAATTTAATGAAGCCAGGGCGCCGTTCTTCTCGCGGTTATGCATTGGGTTGGCGCCGGGCGCAAAAGCTTCACCTGCTTTTCGGCCATCCGGAGTGGCGCCGGTTTTTTTCCCATACACAACATTTGAAGTGATCGTCAAGATCGACAAAGTGTGCTCGGCATTTCGATAGGTTGGATTTTTCTTCAGCTCTTCAAAAAACAATTTTATTTGTTCCTGGGCAATGCTGTCCACACGGTCATCATCATTACCAAAGGCTGGGTAGTCGCCGATAACCTCAAAATCTTTAATCAATCCGGTATGGTCGCGAAGGCACTTAACTTTGGCGTGTTTTATTGCGGACAGTGAATCTGTTAATACCGACATACCGGCCACACCGAAGGCCATGAAACGGTGAACTGCGGTATCATGCAACGCCATCTGTGTTTTTTCATAGGCATATTTATCATGCATATAATGGATGATATTCATGGCATTTACGTATATTCCGGCCAGCCAGGCGCGGTAGAAATTCATTGCGTGTAAGACTTTATCATATTCCAGGTATTCGCCTTCATAAGGAGTATGCGGCGGAGCAACTTGCTCGCCGCTGTTTTCATCACGACCGCCGTTAAGACTAATCAGCAATAGCTTTGCCAGGTTCGCCCTTGCTCCAAAAAGCTGCATATCCTTGCCCACTCGCATTGCTGATACACAACAAGCAATGGCATAGTCGTCACCAAATTTGGTGCGCATAAGATCATCATTTTCATATTGAATTGCGTTGGTATCACAAGAGACTTTGGCGACATACCGTTTGAAGCTTCGAGGCAGTTGGTTTGACCACAAAATTGTTAAATTTGGTTCTGCTGAAGAACCTAGATTAGATAGCGTGTGCAGAAAACGATAAGAGCTTTTTGTTACAAGTGCCCTGCCATCTTTAGACATACCGCCAATGGTTTCGGTAATCCACATCGGATCGCCGGCAAACAGTTCGTTGTATTCAGGGGTGCGCAGGTGTCTGGCCATACGGAGCTTCATGACAAAATCGTCGATGATTTCCTGAGCCTGCTGTTCAGTTAGATCACCGTTCTTGATATCCCTTTCAAAATAAATGTCCAGGAAAGTGCTTACCCGCCCCAAGCTCATGGCGGCGCCATTTTGTTCTTTGATCGCAGCCAAATAAGCAAAATACAGCCATTGGACTGCTTCTTTGGCATTTGAGGCCGGTGCCGATATATCATAGCCATACATAGAAGCCATATCTTTCAGATATCCAAGGAAGGTGATTTGCTGATATAACTCTTCAAGCAAACGAATATTATCGACATCCATGGTCTTCATTCCCAAAAGGGTTTTATCTTTTTTCTTTTCTTCGATCAGTTGATCAATACCATAGAGGGCAACTCGGCGGTAGTCACCGATAATTCTACCCCGGCCATAAGCATCAGGCAGGCCTGTAATAAGACCGGCATGACGGACTGTCTTAATCTCGTCAGTATAGACGCGGAATACGCCTTCATTGTGGGTTGTCCGGTAGAGGAATTCGTTCTCAACTTTGTCGGAAAGTTTATAACCGTACGCTTCACAGGCTTTGCGGGTCATGTTTACACCGCCGAAGGGATTCACACCTCTTTTTAATGGACGATCAGTCTGAAGGCCAACAATGATTTCTTTATTTTTATCCAAGTAACCGGGATTATAGTTTTTTAGTGAACTAACGGTTTGGGTATCGATTTCAAGAACACCATCGGATTCCCGTTCCAGCCCCAGCAGATAATTGAGCTTTTTAAGCAGTGTTTTAGTGCGTTCAGTTGCAGGTGAGAGAAAATCTTCATTACCCTCATAGGGTGTGTAGTTGGTTTGAATAAAATTTCGAACGTCAATTTCTTTTTGCCAGTTGCCACTGTTAAAGTGTGCCCATGCTATTTTGTTCATAAATCGCACCCCCAAGTTTATTTTTGTTTTTCAGTTGCTCTTTATAAACAAAAAGAGCAACATTCAATAATTGAAATGTTGCCCAGACGGTCGGCTGTTCACAGACTTTTATTCCCTTGTGGTTATCCACAATTACCCGTCAGTAATAAAAGTCCTTATTATTTTCAAAGTAATCATAGTCTATTGCAGCTGATCTGTCAAGAAATAAGCTGCGTGTTTTTCACGGCCAGGGTGCCGACAATTATCTAATCATATTGCATTGGACACTTAGCGGGTGATGAATACCTGACTAAGATTGGACAAACCATTAGGAGTTCATTATCACGTTCAGCTGATATGGCAGCCTGGTATGGTGGGAAGAATTTATCGTGATATTGCCCAAGACATAAAAAGAAGAAGCGCCGATATGTTACGACGTAAAATCGAGGCACTTCATATCTCCCATGGGCAATCACCGATGAGCAGTTATGTTACTGTAAGCATAGGGGTCACTTATACGATTCCAAATATTAATACTTCAAGTGAAGATTTGTTTAAAGTTGCAGACAAAGCTTTATATCAAGCAAAAAACGACAAAACATAACACAAAATATGGTAAAAAACAAGCTATAATAGATAAAAGCGACACACAAACAGGCGGGGGGGAAAGTACGTGGATTCCGAGCGTTTCATTGCCCATATCCGCAAAGCGGATAAGAGCGAGCAGTATGTGGATGAACATAATGACCAGGTGGCGGAGCTGGCCTCCGCCATAGCCGAGCCATACGGTTTGGCTAAGATCGCCAAACTGGCGGGACGACATCACGACGACGGCAAAAACACGCCGGAGTTTACCGCATATATCCGGGCGGCAGCTGAGGGAAAGAAGGTTGCCCGCGGTTAGTCATCCATTCTACCCATGGTGCTAGGCTGGTCAATGAATTGGCTTCTTCAAAGCGGAATTCCCGATTAACGGCGGAAATCGTCCGGACGGCAATTATGAGCCATTACGGGCTGATGAGTGTGCGCTTCCATCATGTCCTTATGAAAAGGGGTGTGATCGAATTTCCTAGCCCGGAAGAGATTCCAGACAAGGACAGACGCATCCTCCACAAAATGTCGGTCAAGCCGTTCGGAGAGAGCATCGGCAATTTTTCCGGTCTGGCTGAATTTGCTGCAGAGGAGGTAATAGAATGAACTGGGTATCGTCCCTTTGCGCCTTGTATGATGCCAATGCAGAGCGGGCCGGTCAGGCAGAGAGATGGAAGAAAAAGACCTTAGTGCTGTTCCCTGTGGGGTACGATACGATGGAGGCACAAATTGAAGTCCATATTGACCAGGAGGAAAACTACCTCGGTGCACACCTCCTGGAAAAGGATGAAGCGGAGACCCTGGTTCCTTATCCAGAGGGCAGAACCAGTGGGATCAAGGCTTTGCCGTTGTTTGATTCTTTATCCTATGTTGCCGATGATCTGCTGGAAGCGGTGACCTTTTATTTTCCCGATGCAAAAAATGAAAAAGAGACCGGCTATAATGAAGCTTTGTCGATTGGGTATGTTGCTTCGCAGAAAGCCCATAACGCTCTGAAATGGATTATTCGCCGGCAAGGGTTCAGCCGAGATGGGGTGTGCATTGTGGCATGGGAAAATGCCTTGCGGGATTTGCCCGATTTCTATGCCAGTGCGGCCGATATTTTGTCCCAGGTGCCGGAAAATGCGAAAGATGGGGTTGAGGTTGAATTAGAGGAAGAGGTACTGTTTGAGGATGATGAAGCCGAGGTTCCGTAAACCAATTATGTCAGTGCGAAAAAATTTAATGCGGCATTGGATGGTTATAGGGCAAAATTGAGCGGCATTTCCAGGATGGTCGTTTTAGCCCTTGACAGCGCAACCCCCGGAAGATTGGCCATCACTTACTACAAAGAGCGAGGTATCAACGATGGAATATCAAGAAGAGGATTTTTTACTCTTGTCCGGAATCCAGCACTACGTGTTTTGCAAACGCCAATGGGCTTTGATCCATATCGAGCAGCAGTGGCAGGAAAACTTACGCACCATCGAAGGCGGCATTTTGCATGAGAAAACCCATGACTCTACTATAAAGGAAAAGCGGGGAGATCTGATCATTTCCCGAGGTATGGGGGTTTTTTCCCGCACATTGGGGATTACCGGGGCTTGTGATGTGGTGGAATTTCGTAAGTCCCGAGATGGAGTCACCTTATACGGTAAGGAGGGAACTTATCAGCCGGTTCCTGTGGAATATAAACGGGGTAAACCCAAGCAAGGCAATGCGGATGTGCTGCAATTATGTGCTCAGGCGATGTGTTTGGAAGAAATGCTTCTGTGCACCATACCGGAAGGGTTTTTATATTATGGGGAACCCAAACGCAGAATGAAAGTCACCTTGGATGAGGAGATCCGGGAGGAAGTCAAAAGGATTTGTCAGGAGATGCATGGGCTCTATGACAAGAGATATACTCCCAAGGTCCGAACCACAAAAGCCTGCAAAGCCTGTTCCCTTAGCGAGCTTTGTCTGCCGAAGCTGTGTAAAAATCCATCGGCCCTGGGCTACATGAAGAAAAATATTTCAGAGATTGAGGCTGATCAATGAGAAAATTATTGAATACCCTCTATGTAACTTCCCCCAATACCTATTTGTCCCTTGATGGAGAAAATATTGTGGTTTTGAAAGATGAGGTGGAGGCCCTGAGAGTTCCTCTGCATAATCTGGAAGGCATTATCGCCTTTGGCTATACCGGGGCCAGCCCGGCCTTAATGGGTGCCTGTGCCAAACGCAATATCGCTTTGAGTTTTATGAAATCCAGCGGGAAATTCCTGGGCAGAGTGGTGGGGGAAGTCAGAGGTAACGTCACTTTAAGAAAAGCACAGTACAGACTTTCGGATGATACGGAGGAAAGCCACAAAATCGCCAAGAGTTTCATTCTGGGGAAAATATATAACGCCCGTTGGGTCGTGGAGCGGGCAACCCGGGATCATGCAGCTAGGCTGGATACAGATAAATTAAAAGGAGTCTGCCAAACCCTGGCAAACGCTCTGAAACTGGTTGAGAACAGTAAGGATTTGGGGCAGCTTCGCGGTTTTGAGGGGGAAGCTGCGGCCCAATATTTTAGAGTGTTCGATGATTTGATCCTTCAGCAAAAAGAAGATTTTTATTTCAACTCCAGGAATAAACGGCCTCCCCTGGACAATGTCAATGCCATGCTGTCTTTTGTCTATACCTTATTGGCCCATGATGCCGCCGCGGCCCTGGAAACGGTGGGATTGGATCCCTATGTGGGATTTTTACACCGGGATAGGCCGGGCAGGATTTCCCTGGCTCTGGATCTGATGGAAGAACTGCGGGCAGTGTATGCGGATCGTTTTGTCATTTCACTAATCAACAGACGGGAAGTCAAGCCCGGCGGGTTTACCCGGATGGAAAACGGAGCAGTAATTATGGATGATGACACAAGAAGAGATATCCTAAAGGCGTGGCAAAGCAGGAAACAGGAAGAGATAAGGCACCCGTTTCTTCAGGAAAAAATGGAATGGGGGCTGGTGCCCTATGCTCAGGCCCTGCTGTTGGCTAGGTTTACCCGTGGGGATTTGGACGGATATCCGGCGTTTATGTGGAAGTAGGTGAGCTGAAATTTTAGTGCTGATCACGTATGATGTTAACACTCAAACGGCAGCGGGGAGAAAACGGCTGCGTCAGGTTGCCAAGCAATGTGTGAACTACGGGCAACGCGTTCAGAATTCGGTCTTCGAATGCGTGCTGGATGCGGCAAAATTTCGTGAGGTTCAGCATAAGCTTGAGCAGATTATTGATACGGAGACGGATAGTCTAAGGTTCTATATGCTGGGCAATAATTACAAGAACAAGGTTGAGCATGTTGGTACAAAACCTTCGTTTAATGTTGAGGATACCCTGATTATTTAGTGCGAACCCATAGCGCACATGAAATCCCTGGGAGGTTCGCACCGCGAAATGAGAAGATAATTGTCGAAATAATAGGGAAAACAATAGGTTTGTGATGTGAATTGAGGAAAAGTTTAAGGAATTGAATAGAAATACTATCAAATAGATAATTTTTTGTTACTTTTTGCAGTCGCTCTCTACGCGAGAGCGTGGATTGAAATTTCCTAATTATATAAACAAAAAGCCCTGGACTATAGCGTCGCTCTCTACGCGAGAGCGTGGATTGAAATCTCTTCCATCATTTGCGGTAACAATCGGTGTTACAGGTCGCTCTCTACGCGAGAGCGTGGATTGAAATTAAAATCTGTTTTAACTAAAGCGGTCTACCGAAGTCGCTCTCTACGCGAGAGCGTGGATTGAAATAAGTTGGTCAATGGGCAGATATTTGGGGCAATACAGTCGCTCTCTACGCGAGAGCGTGGATTGAAATTGCTGGAGGATTTATAATAGATTATTTAATAGGGTCGCTCTCTACGCGAGAGCGTGGATTGAAATCAACTCTATAGTCTCTGGATTTACCCTGTACCCATGTCGCTCTCTACGCGAGAGCGTGGATTGAAATAACATGCCCTGGTACTTAATAAGACCCCGGAGGTTTGTCGCTCTCTACGCGAGAGCGTGGATTGAAATCATACCACTTAGGTTTAATTTATGGTCTTTCCATATGTCGCTCTCTACGCGAGAGCGTGGATTGAAATCGGATGGTACTTTTGAAATTACAACAACAACAGAGTCGCTCTCTACGCGAGAGCGTGGATTGAAATATTTTGCCAAACCTTGTACTCTTTTATTAAATTTGTCGCTCTCTACGCGAGAGCGTGGATTGAAATACTGCAATAACCATCAGGTGGTAATAATCTCATATGGTCGCTCTCTACGCGAGAGCGTGGATTGAAATGGCCCATGATGAAAAGAGTAATCGGTTTGACTGGGTCGCTCTCTACGCGAGAGCGTGGATTGAAATATGCGATTAAAGATCGCAACTTGTACGATGTGATTAAGTCGCTCTCTACGCGAGAGCGTGGATTGAAATTTGGTGACCCGAAAGTACTGTTCATGCAAAAGGTTTTAAGTCGCTCTCTACGCGAGAGCGTGGATTGAAATGTTGAATCCTAATAAGATATTTTTTTGCGAAGAGTCGCTCTCTACGCGAGAGCGTGGATTGAAATCGCTTTAGCACGGCAACCGCTTGCTGGAGTGGTCCGTCGCTCTCTACGCGAGAGCGTGGATTGAAATTTTGCTTCCCGGTTTAAAAACCATTTGGCGTCCGTCGCTCTCTACGCGAGAGCGTGGATTGAAATCGCTTGATACCTGCCATTGTCGGGGTCTCTTCCCGTCGCTCTCTACGCGAGAGCGTGGATTGAAATATGCGCTGTGATTAGTCCCATGTGATCACCTCCAAATGTCGCTCTCTACGCGAGAGCGTGGATTGAAATAAAAGCCGGAATAACTTTTTTTGTCATAATATCACGTCGCTCTCTACGCGAGAGCGTGGATTGAAATAGAAAAAAGTTGTTACGAATTATACATGGACATTTGGTCGCTCTCTACGCGAGAGCGTGGATTGAAATCCGATCACGATGCTGCACTTGACCTGGCCAATCGTCGCTCTCTACGCGAGAGCGTGGATTGAAATCGCATTGTCACAGCGTTTACTGTTAATCGATTGTCTGTCGCTCTCTACGCGAGAGCGTGGATTGAAATTAAGCTAACCACAGCACAGGCCAATAAGGTAATGTCGCTCTCTACGCGAGAGCGTGGATTGAAATATTATAATAGTATCGGCTGTATAGATTAGTTAGGGTCGCTCTCTACGCGAGAGCGTGGATTGAAATTTTCCGAGGTACTCATGGAAGAATCCACGATCACCGTCGCTCTCTACGCGAGAGCGTGGATTGAAATAGGTTGAAAAGTGGGTAAAAATAAGCGATAACAAGTCGCTCTCTACGCGAGAGCGTGGATTGAAATATTTTATATAATTTGTTTAAGGAATACCTAGAACGTCGCTCTCTACGCGAGAGCGTGGATTGAAATCTGGTTAATGTTTGACATTTGTTCTCTAACCATAGTCGCTCTCTACGCGAGAGCGTGGATTGAAATGACAGTGAGCCTAAATTTACCTGTTCTTTTAAAGTCGCTCTCTACGCGAGAGCGTGGATTGAAATTTTGTAACAGTGAAGAAGAAGTCTGCAAGGCTTTAGGTCGCTCTCTACGCGAGAGCGTGGATTGAAATTATAGATAATCAATCACTGGCACCCTAATATTGGGCTGTCGCTCTCTACGCGAGAGCGTGGATTGAAATAACCTGTTTTAAATTTGGGTGAATAATGGTTTCACTTGTTCATAGCCACATTATAACTTAGTTTTTTATTTTTGTGCCTCACCCTGTGGGGGCATTATTTGTTATTTGACAAATAAAGTTAAAATAATAACGTAAAATAGCTCATTTTATTGCACAAAATTGGAATAATGCCATAAATATAAGGTATGGATTGTAAAATACTGTTTAATGGAAAGGAGTTTTGGCATGAAGAAAAATGAAAACTTATCTGATTTAAGTTCATCTATTAATAATGATGACTCCAATAAAGTTAAAACAACAGCAGATAGTTTTAATAATGCACGTAATTGGGACTGTAATCCATATCCGCCGTCTTGCAAACCGGTTCCTCCCGGTCCTCCTGGTCCGCCAGGTCCCGCGGGTCCGCAAGGCCCCGCAGGAGCCCCCGGTCCACAAGGACCACAGGGCGAACCAGGTCCCGCAGGCTCGGCAGGTCCTGCCGGCGAACAAGGCCCCGCAGGAGTTCCTGGTCCAGAAGGACCA
>NZ_JBAIYV010000017.1:0-1791 GCF_036763075.1 Desulfotomaculum sp. 1211_IL3151
AAGGAGCATTCCTGTAAGGAAATAAAATGACCTTTGAAAAAGAAAAGCACCTCCTGTAATATACTGGGTGTCGAGCTGTCTAGGCGACCGACCCCTAATTTAATCACACAGGAGGTACTTCAAAATGAATTATAAACAAAAACAGCGAATTGAGCAACTCACAGAATCAACTTTAATTATTGGGGCCGATATTGCTAAATCAAAACATGTGGCACGTGCCCAGGATTTTAGGGGTATCGAGCTGGGAAAACGCTTGATCTTTGACAACACTAGGGCAGGCTTAACCAAGCTGATGCATTGGATTAGAACCTTAATGGTAGATCACGGTAAGACTCATGCGCTTGTAGGTATCGAGCCCACAGGACACTACTGGTTACCAATGGCTGAGTTTTTGCGCAGAGAAGGCGTACCAGTGGTGGTGGTAAATCCTCTGCATGTTAAGAGAAGCAAGGAATTAGACGATAATTCGCCCACCAAGAATGACATCAAAGATGCAAGGGTAATTGGCCAATTAGTAAAAGACGGACGATACTCAGAGCCCAATTTACCAAGCGGTGTCTATGCAGAACTACGGGTAGGAATGGTTCAGCGAGACCGTCTGAATCAAGACCTTAACCGTGTAAAGGGCAGAATCCACAACTGGCTTGACAGGTATTTCCCTGAGTACACAAGCGTTTTTAAGGATTGGGAAGGCAAAGCGTCTTTGATGATATTAAATACTTGCCCACTTCCTCGTGAAGTCATTAAAACAGGCACAGAGGCCATTGTGGCCTTGTGGAAAACTGAGATCAAACGGGCAGTAGGTATAAAAAGAGCCAACAAACTAATGCAGGCTGCAAGGGAATCTATTGGACTATCCACAGGGATAGAGTTTGCCAGTTATGAAATAAGGATGCTGCTTGAACAATATGACACCCTTTGCAAACAGATGGAAACCCTGATGGAAGCAGTTCAAGAGTTACTGCAACAAATACCTGGGAGCACAGAAATGATGACAATTCCCGGAGTTGGTTTGGTTACAGTAGCCGGATTTCTTGCAGAAGTAGGCGACTTAAAAGGCTATGAACATGGGCAACAAATCATAAAATTGGCAGGCTTAAACCTAAAAGAGAACAGTTCTGGTAAACACAAGGGACAATCACGAATCAGTAAACGGGGGCGCCCCCGTCTACGGGCCTTGCTATTTAAGACTGTGTTAGTCATGGTTGCAAAAAACCGAGAGTTTAAGGCTATTCACCAATATTTAATAACAAGGGATGAAAATCCCTTAAAGAAAAAGCAATCCATAGTTGCCCTTTGTGGAAAACTTATTCGCATTTTGTTCACCATAGGCAGTAAACAAATTTCATATGATGCAGAGCAAGTATTAGGCGTTGTCCGCCAAGTTCAATTACAGGAAGCTGGTTAAAAGGCTTTTAAATACTAACACTTATTCACAATGAATTGGACAGACAAACGAAGCACGGAGAAGCCGGGAACTAATTTTTCCATACGGGCATGACCCAGCAAAGGAGCATACCTGGCCTCCACCCCTTGAGAGGTAGAACGAAGGAATGTAAGGGCCATTATTGGACCCCGTGAGACGTGGGAGGGTTAACCACAAGGGTACATGTGGAGATCCATTGTGCAACCATAATTTGTAAAATCAGGCATAGCCTTTGATTGGACACATCCCCATCAACCATATAATGTTATTTATTCAAACTTATTCCTGAATACCTTGTTTGGATGTACTTGAAATTGTAAGAATGAGTGAGTAAATGAAAGAAAAACTTATTTCATTGAGGGAGG
>NZ_JBAIYV010000002.1:0-17722 GCF_036763075.1 Desulfotomaculum sp. 1211_IL3151
CTAGCGTCTTTTCATAACGCTTGACGAGGATGTTTTTTGTGGTCGTCTTAGTTTCATCTTAACGATGACTTTTGACTTGACCTGTTTTTCATCCATCATCTGCTGTTTAGTTTTCAAAGACCGGTTTGCTTGTCCCGATCTCGCGACCGGAAGCTTATCTTACCATGGCTTTCACTCTGTTTCAAGTGCAAGTTTTTGGTAGTTTGTTCACTGCCTTATCGGCGGTGGAATCATATCTTACCACTTTTTCTGTGTTGGTTTCAAGTGGTAATTTTTTCTCATCACCTCGCGGCGACATTTGTTATCTTACCACTATAATTATTGTTTCGCAATATGAATTTTATGAAATTTTGTTTATTTTTTCTAGAAAAATTAAAAAGTAAATTAAAACGTTTATTTTGTTTCTAAATCTATCTTTAAGACCCGAATACATAGTACCCAAAAACAAACACTACTCCCTAACCTAACGGCTAGAAAACAGTGTTTGTTTTGCATGTTCATCCAAAAGTACCCCCTATCCTCTGTTGGGGGGAAGGATCTCCAACCAATAATTATCAGGATCATTTATGAAATAAATGCCCATCTCCTTATTTTCATAACAAATACAACCCATTTTCTTATGGTGCTCATAAGCAGCAGCAAAGTCATCCACTGTAAAGGCGAGATGGAATTCGTTTTCACCTAAGTTATAGGGTTCGGTTCTATCCCTAAGCCAGGTTAATTCTAAGGTGTGTTTGGAGCGGCCATCCCCAAGGAAAACTAGGATAAAGTCCCCATTTTCATGATTGATACGTCTTACTTCCTCTAACCCTAAGGCCTCTTTATAGAACTGAAGGCTTTTCTCTAAATTTAAGACGTTAAAATTATTATGGACAAAACTAAATTTCATAGAAAACCGTCCTTTCTGGATGTACGACTAAATATCAATTATAGTATACTTCATAGTGGGGTGAATTAATATTGAATAGCCAGGAATTACAGATCGAATATATTTATCACAGTGGTTTTGTTGTGGAAAGCAACACTGCATTATTTGTTTTTGATTACTTTCAAGGTTCCATCAATCTAAAAAAGGAAAAACAAATTTATGTCTTTTCCTCCCATGCCCATCCTGATCACTTTAACCCTGTGATTTTCGATTGGCAAAGGGAAAGGCCTGATATCCAGTACATCTTAAGTAGTGACATTTACCCTTTGCTTAATCCAAAACAAACAACCACTAACCTTACCTTCCTTTCTCCCTATGAAGAGAAAAAAATTGCCGAACTCCAGATCAAGGCCTATGGTTCTACAGATGAAGGTATCTCCTTTCTCATCAAGTACAAGGGTAACCACATCTTCCACGCCGGAGATCTTAATTGGTGGTACTGGTGGGGCGAATCCCAGGATGAAATTGAAAATGCGGAAAAGATGTTTAAAGAGGAAATTGAAAAAATAAAAGGGGCAGTCATAGATCTTGCCTTCTTCCCGGTGGACCCAAGATTGGAACACAATTATAGCCTTGGAGCAGAATACTTCATTCAAGAAGTTAAACCCAAAATTCTCATTCCCATGCATTTTGGAGATGACAGCAAGGTTATACACCAATTTGCCGAAAAAATGAAAAACTTCCCCACCAAGGTCCTAGCTTTGACCAGCCCAAACTCAAAGATACTGTCTCTTTGAGAAAAGTGTAAGTTAAAGCTTGAATAGTCGAAGGAATTTTTCGATATCCGGATCGGAATAGATGGGTGCTTGTTCTTCTAGTTGCTGTAAATAGCCAATTAAGCCGGGTAATCCAATGGGTTTAATCTCATTGACCTGCTTGCTTTCAGCAAATTTAAACTTGCCTGGATTGGCAAAAACAATGATGCCCTGTAATTCATGGGGTAAATTTGCCTGACTGAACATTTTTGATAGTGCTGCTAACTTAGCCCGGGTTTGTTCCACCGGGCTTTTTTGCGGTACCCACATTCCCCGCTCCAATCTGAACCAATCCCCCTGCTCATTACAGGAAGCGGTATTCCAATTCTTGGTTTCAAGACAGAATATACCGTGTGGGCCGAAAAGCAGATGGTCAATTTGGGTCTTGCCACCGGCAGCCTTGATATTGATATCATTTAGCAAGACCCAATGATCACCAAGCTCACGGGCCAATTGCTGAGCTACTTTTACCTCGCCAGATAATCCCTTGGGATAATTGAGCTTCTCTGGGCTAAATACAAGTTTCCCCAACCATGCTAACAATCCGCCTTTAGTTATACTTTCTTTAGTTATACTTTCTTTAGTTATACTTTCTTTAGTTATACTTTCATTGCTCAAATCAATATTCCCTGACCAACGCAAAACCTTTGCCATGAGGCTATCACCCACCAATTATAGTTACAATTGCCACAATATAACTTGGATATAATTATACTTATTTATTTCTGTATGAGGTTAATTTCTGAATAATATCCCCACAAAGCTTCTATATACTTTGCATTAGCGGAGTCGGGGATGTAATTTACTAATTTTACCCGGCTTAATAATTCTCGCTTTATCTCTTCCTCTTGCTGTAGGTTGAGGCCCCTCACTGTTTTGGCGATAATATCTACATCCTGAAGCCCCACTACGGCATCTCCTACCTTTAAGTAAGTCCTTCTCACTGCCTTTGTATCACATAAACTTAGTTTAACGCTCATTTTACCTCCTCCTTACGACCCTATTGTGCTAGTAGAACTATCCCTCGGAACAGAAATGATAAGGTTTTAAACCTATGCTTTATTTGTTTCTATCCGCATTTAAACAGCCTTTTTATAGAAGATCATTAATTCACCTAAACTTAAGTTTTTTGTCGAATATCATCGATATCCTTCAAATTTCTTTTATTTGCAGGACATTGGAAAAAAGTGTAGAAAAATCAGTTAATAAAAGAGTCTCGACAAGGCCAACTCCTCTGCTAATAAAAAACGGAGACGTGTGATAACTATGATAATTACTAATTATAAACTAATTGATAAGCTGGCCGAAAGTAAAGAGGCCGTTCTTTACAAGGCGTACCATAAAAAAAACCAAGAAAAAATATTAACACTAAAAGTCTTCAAGGAGTCCCTCTCTAACCATACCATATCCCAATTCAACCAGAGAATTGAACACCTAAAGGTATTAAATAATAATCTTGTCCTCACGCCCCAGTCGTTAACCGCGCTAGAAGAGTTATGCTTTATTACCCAAGATTTTTTTGATGGCGTACCACTTGACAGCCTGCGTGATACTCACTTTAAGCTATCTTTGCAGGATTTTTTCACCATTGCCTGCCAATTGGCAAGGGCTGTGGACATCATTCACGAAGCAGGAATTATCCACGGCGGCATTAAACCGCACAATATACTGATTAACCGCGATACGCTAGAGATCCGCCTGATAGACTTTATAAGCACACGGGATGTTAAAAAAATCAGCCATTTTATTTATGATCGTTCCTTTGTAAAAAATACTCTCGCCTATACCTCTCCCGAACAAACTGGCCGTATCAACCACAGAGTAGGTTTTTATTCGGACCTTTATTCTCTTGGGGTGGTATTTTACGAAATGTTAGCTGACTCATTGCCCTTTGCTGCCGACGATCCCCTTGAATTAATTCATTCTCATTTGGCCCAAGAGGCCCCCGATGTACATGAATTAGACCCGGGGATTCCAATTATGATAAGTAAGATCGTTTCTAAATTGATGCTCAAGGCACCCGAGAAGCGCTATCAGAGTTCAAAGGGACTTCTAGCGGACCTGATGCGCTGCAGGGATGAATATGCTGCCACTGGTTCGATCAAGGAATTTCCTCTTGAGGGAAGTGTTCATAACCGCAGGGATACTTTCATCTCCAAGATGGTCGGTCGTGATGACGAAAGTGAAATAATTCTTAAAGAATATGCCAAGGCCGCCCAGGGACAATTTCGCTCGGTGCTTATTTCTGGCCTGTCTGGTATCGGGAAGACCCGTTTAATCCAGGAACTGCAAAAACCAATTATAAAATACAAAGGCTATTTCACATCAGGGAAATTTGACGTGTATCAGAAGAATATCCCCTACAGTTCTCTGATTCAGGCCTTTCGGAATTTGATGCAAACCCTTCTAACTGAAAGTGAAGAAAGGGTTACAGATTGGAAGAAGAAAATTTTAGACGCCTTGGGACAAAATGGCAGGGTCTTGACAGATGTTATCCCTGAACTCGGCCTTCTGATCGGCCCACAGCCTGCGGTTCAACAACTGCCTCCCATTGAATCATTGAACAGGTTTCATGACCTCTTTGGCCGATTTTTAACCTGTATGGCCAGCGAAGAGAATCCCTTGACCCTGTTTATAGACGACCTACAATGGTGTGATGCGGCCTCCTTTGATTTGCTAATAACTATATTTGCGAACGATAAGAACCACCCCTATTTATTCTTTTTGGGGGCATACCGACATAACGAGGTAGATCCAAGTCACCCCCTGATAAAGTTAATTAAGCATATCAAAGAAGGTAACCAGCCTTTAGAAGAAATACAGTTGGAGCCACTAATGACTCAGCATTGTCACGAAATGGTCTCATACATTCTTGACACACCACTGACACAAACAGAGGCATTGTCGGATTTTATCAACATGCTTAGCGAGGGAACCCCCTTGTTTGTCAGCGAGAGCCTGTCGTATCTGTATAACGAGAACCTTCTCTTTCTTGATGAAAACAGGCAATGGCGATGGGACATCGACAAGATCCATCAGTCCGATATGCCAAATACGGTAGTGGCACTTTTTAGCTCAAAGATCCAAAAGCTCCCGCCGGATCTAGTAAACTTACTGGAATTTTGCGCCTGCATGGGCAATGCTTTTTCACCTGCAAATATATCCCTAATCATGGAAAGAACTCTGGTTGAAACCTTTGAGATACTAAAACCGGCCCTAGGGCAAGGGTTACTGATGGAAAACAATAACTGGTTGCAATTTATTCATGACAAAGTCCAGGAGGCCACACTGTCCGCTATAACGGCAGAAAAACGCCGCCAGATTCACTGGCAAATCGGTAACCACCTTCTCGGAACGATACCAGAAAGCAGCCAAGAGATTGAAAAATCCGAAAACCTTTTCGCCGTTGTTTCCCACCTCAATTTGGGCAGGGAAAGTGAGCTGGATTCCCGGACAACCTATCTCTTATCCAAACTCAACTACCATGCCGGCAATAAGGCCTTAAATGCTCTGGCTGCAAAGGCGGCAAACGATTATTTCCGCCTCAGCAGGGAGTTACTACCGGCTGACTGCTGGAAGGACGGGCACTATGAACTCACTTTTCGGGTATTCCAAAAAGCGGCCAAGGCAGAATTAATGTGTGGCAATTACGAGAACTCAGAGAAACTGCTCACTGAGCTTCTCGACCATGCCAAAAGCGATTTGGATAAGGCCGAATGCTTAGCAGAACAGACAACCTCCTTATCATCAATAGGTGCTTTTATCAAGGCCATCGAGACGGCCAACTGCGGCCTTACCTATTTCGGCAAGGCCGTCCCGGCAAGTCCAGAGGAAGCCAACTTGAGAAGGAAAGAGTTGATCGCTGAAATAGCCTCAAAGGGCGATATCTGGGAGACCCTCAGAAGTATGCCCCTTACCACAAGCAGAGAGCACCAGATTGAGTTTGCATTTTACAGTGAGCTTATACCTGACCTTTATCTATCCGGTCTTGTGCCGCAACTTTATTTAACGGCAGCACAGGCGACCCTGCACTGCTTATCCAGTGGTATGGATGCGTCCGTTATTTATGCTTTTTGTGCGATGGGCCTTATGCACACAGAACAGGAGGAGTTTGAACAGTCCTTCAAATATGAAGACCTTGTTCGTGACCTGTGTGCAAAATATCCAAACACTTTAGGAGCAACCCGCGGTATGAATGGGAATGTATATATCCTAATGCACTCGAGAAGCACTTCAAGGGAGATCGTGGACTACTGTCTCAAATCGATTCGATGTGGGATAAACTGCGGTGACTTGTTTAACAGCAGCCTTTCATATGGTCCCCTGATGTGGAATCTCCAGGTTCAGGGCACGGACCTGTCTAGT
This sequence comes from Desulfotomaculum sp. 1211_IL3151, assembly GCF_036763075.1. Classification (NCBI taxonomy): domain Bacteria; kingdom Bacillati; phylum Bacillota; class Clostridia; order Eubacteriales; family Desulfotomaculaceae; genus Desulfotomaculum; species Desulfotomaculum sp. 1211_IL3151. The sequence goes on from NZ_JBAIYV010000002.1 coordinate 6,049, forward strand.
ATAGACGCTTATGCCAAGGAATGCCTTCAGTTTTCCAACAGATATCATCTGTCCTTGTCCAGAGGTCTTGCCGAAGCTATGCAGGCAGGCTGGATTGAGCCTATGAAGAAGCACTATCGGCCAGAATCTATGGAAGAAAAAACAAGGCAATGGGAACAGGATAATCACATTGTTTCAATAGCAAGCTATTACATCCACATGGCCCTGTCCCATTACTATTTTGGCGAGCATCATGAGGCCGAAGAGTACCTGGTTAAAGCACAACCCTACTTGGTAGGCCTTTCAGCCAGTGTACTGAAAAGACAATGGCGTATCTTTCGGGTGTTGAATACCCTCAAACTGTATGAGCAAGGGGCCAACTTTGGAAATAGACAGGAATTGCTGGCAGAAATCCAGCCTTCCATTAAAAAAATTGAGAGGTGGGCTGGCTTAGGACCTTTATTAAAACCCTACCTTGCCTTTATTTATGCCGACCTTGAACGAGTTTCTGGGGGGGTTAAGGAGGCCAGGAGCCTTTATCTCGACGCGATAGATCTTGCACATCAACAAAAATATACGCTTCTGGAAGGTCATCTTAACGAATGTCTCGGAGAACTTCTCCTACAAGCTGGCCTGCATACGGAAAGGGTATATTTTGTCGAGGCTGCCCGTTTGTACAAGAAATGTAACGCAGAACGAAAAAGAATAAATTTAATCGAAAAATACTCGGATTATTTCGAGAACGAAAAACCTTCTATGCCATACCAAGGGACGGCATCTCCCACCAGCCTCCTACCGGACCTGGATACAGAATACCTTATGAAATCAAGCCACGCCATTTCAGCCGAAATAGAGCAGGGTGCCCTGCTGAAAAAAATCATGGATGTTGTAATCGAGTGCTCCGGGGCCCAGCGTGGCTATCTGCTAATAGAAGAAAATGACAATCTATTCGTCTATGCGTCAAGTAATATCTCGGAAAAGCAAGAGATCCAGGCGTTTAATCAAAAACTAGAGGATGTTGCAGATATCTGTAAAGCAATTGTCCGTTATGTGTACCGAACCGGAGAGACGATGATTCTTAATGATGCCTCTTATGAAGGTTTGTTCAAAGACAACCCTGAAGTCCAACAACTGCAACTGCGCTCCATCCTCTGTTTGCCGATGATTAAGCAATCAAAAATGATCGGAATAATGTACCTGGAAAACCGTTTGACTGATTCCGTGTTTACACCAGAAAAGACACGGATGACGGAATTGCTCATGTTGCAAGCAGCCATTTCCCTTGAAAACTCCCGGTTGGTAGAGGATATGAAAAAGGCAGAGGAGGCCCTGCGCGGCGTAAAAGAAGAGCTAGAGCTGCGGGTGCGTGAGAGAACTGCGGAACTGGCTATGGCTAATGAACTTCTCCAAAGGGACATCAGCGACCGTAAGCGAGCCGAGGAATCCGTGAAGCTTGAAAGGCAGCGTTTCAATAATATCATGGAGATGCTGCCGGTTTATTTGATATTGATGTCACCGGATTATCAGGTGCCCTTTAAAAACCGAGTCTTCCGGGAGCGTTTCGGCGGTTCACACAACCGGCGTTGTTTTGAGTTTTTGTTTGGACGCAGCGAGCCCTGCGAGGATTGCCAATCCTTTAGCGTCCTAGAAACCATGGCACCACAGGAGTGGGAATGGGTCGGCCCGGATGGCCGCAACTACGATATCTTCGATTTCCCCTTCACGGATGTGGACGGCTCCACCCTCATCCTGGAGATGGGCATTGACGTCACCGATCGTAAAAAGGCAGAGGCAGAAATCCAAAGGCTCTACAGAGAGCTTGAACAGCGTGTTGACGAACGTACAGCCCAGCTGCAGATAGCCTTACAGGAAAAGGAGACACTTCTTAAAGAGATCCATCATCGCGTCAAAAATAACCTTCAGATCATCCATAGCATGCTTAATCTACAGTTGTCTCATATCAAAGATGATCAGGCTATTCGGATGTTAAAGGAGAGTAAAGACCGTGTATACTCAATGGCCCTTATTCACGAGAAACTATACCAGTCCAAGTCGCTGGCAACCATCGATCTTAGCAAATACATTCCGAGCCTAATCGATAACCTCTCCCTCTCTTACGGAGCTGCTGAAAGAGGCATCCGATTCCAGGTGGATATTGAAAAAGTTTCATTAGGTGTTGATACCGTAATACCCTGTGCTCTAATCATCAACGAACTTGTTTCCAATTCACTTAAACATGCCTTTGTTAATTGTTCGAAATGTACGGACCGGCCAGACAAAATCCATGTTGATTTATGCCGGGATAACGAGAATAAACTTATACTAATCGTTGGCGATAATGGTATCGGTCTGCCTAAAGGCTTCAAAATAGATCATTCTGAATCACTGGGACTGAAATTAGTTAGCGTGCTGGTAAGACAGCTCAGGGGTAACATAAAAATTAGTACTAGCGGTAACACCGAATTTGTTATTACCTTTGAGGCATCAAAATAAGGAGGGCGACCCAATGGGCAATGTAAAGATACTGATTGTTGAAGACGAAGGTATTGCCGCTCTTGATTTGCAACAAACGCTAAAACGCATGGGATATCTTGTCACTGATATGGTATCTTCTGGTGAAGAAGCGATGCAAAAAGCAGAGGAGACATGTCCTGATCTGGTGTTGATGGATGTTATGCTGCAGGGAGAAATGGACGGTACGCTAGCAGCCCAAGAGATACACAGCCGTTTTGATATTCCGATTGTATATATTACTGCTTATACAGATGAGGATACATTAAGACGCGCAAAGATAGCAAAACCATTTGGCTATATAATTAAACCCTATAAAGAGAGAGAATTGCAAATAACAATCGAAATGGCATTGTTTAAGCACAGTGTGGAAACCGAACGCAAGCGGGCTGAGGAGGCCCTGCAAAAATCAAATGAGGAACTGGAGGTACGTGTCAGGGAGAGGACCGCGGAGCTGGAAAGCCTTAACCAAGCACTACGCGAGGAGATGTCAGAAAGAATTCGGGTCCAGGAAATCATCTCTCGTCAGGCTCAGGAAATTCTTGAGGTTGCTACCCCCGTATTAAGTATTTGGGAGGGCATTGTAGCCGTACCTCTGATCGGCACACTGGATAGTATGCGGACCCAGCAATTAATGGAGCAACTGTTACAAAAGATCGTGGATACTGGTTCATCCGTTGCCCTGATTGACGTTACTGGCGTTCCCGCCATCGATTCCCAAACTGCCCGGCATCTGATAGAAACGATCAGTGCGGTACGCCTCTTAGGGGCCGAGGTGGTGTTAACGGGAATCCGCCCTGCCATCGCCCGTACTCTTGTACAGTTGGGCATTAACCTTTCCAATGTGAAAACTTGCTCCTCATTATCGGCCGGGCTTAAACTTGCCTTGGCTATGTTAAAACTTCAGATCGTCAGCCGGACTTCAACGAACGGGTGTGCATAGGAGGTATTGTGATGATCAACGAAAGCATTTCAGTAATCAAAATCCGCGACATCCTGCTGGTCACCATGCCACCAGATCCCGATGATCACTCCATTACCGTCCTCCAGGACAAGATCCTAAATACCATGCAGCGTTATCAGGTTAAAGGATTGATATTGGACATCTCCTCGATCAAGACGATGGACTCTTTTCTTGCCCGTGTGGTGGTAGAAACAGCCCAAATGGTGGTCTTGATGGGCGGCAAGACAGTTATTGCTGGCATGCAGCCCAGTGTTGCCATTACCGCCACCCAGTTGGGTTTGACACTGGGGGGTGCCCTTACAGCCCTGAATGTGGATCTCGCCCTGGAGATGGTCAGCGACAACTTTAAACGGGGGTTATGATCATGAACGAGGATACCCGTGGGGAGGTAGTTATCAATAATGAGAGTGACATCATTGTTGTACGGAAGAAAGTGCGAGAGGCTGCAACATTGCTGAACTTTAGTCTTACAGACGTAACGCGCATCGTTACAGCGGCCTCAGAGCTTGCTAGAAACGTTTTTTTGTATGCAGGTTCGGGTGTGATGAAGTGGCAAACCCTTAAGTCAAGCAATACCGTTGGTATCATGTTGAGCTTTAAGGATAGTGGCCCTGGCATCACCGACTTGGAACTGGTAATGAATGACGGTTACTCCACCAGCCGTGGCCTTGGCCTGGGACTCCCTGGATCCCGAAGGTTAATGGATGACATGGAGATAACATCTCAAGTAGGTAAAGGCACCACCATCGTTGTCAAGAAATGGCGGAGGTGCTATTAAAAATGTCCCTTTCAAATTTGCATGAGTTTTCAATATACCATTTAGGTGATACATATGAGGCACAACGATTCATCAAGACGATGGCCATCGGGCAAGGCTTTAATCCTCAAGAGAGCGAAGAGTTTGCTATTGTCGCGAGCGAGTTGGCTACAAATCTGATCAAGCATGCCCAAGGCGGCCAATTAATCATATGTCCCCTAGAGGACAACGGACGTCTGGGCATTAAAATAGAAACACTGGACGACGGCTCGGGAATTGCCGACGTTGAGCAGGCAATTACGGATGGTTTTTCTGCCACTGGCAGCCTTGGCTACGGCTTGGGCACAATCAACCGTCTAATGGACCAGTTTGACATCCAAGCCAGACCAGACGGCAAAGCTGGTACCAAAATCACATGCATACGATGGCGGCGTGAACCTATCCAAATAACTAAGACCTGCCCGGTTTCCTTTGGGGTTGCAACCCGAGCTTACCGTAATCTTCAATTCAATGGGGATGCCTTTGTCATCAAGCGATGGAATGAATTTGCCCTGATTGCCCTCATCGATGGGTTAGGGCATGGACAGTATGCCCATATCGCTGCCCAGACAGCTCGGGATTATATCGAAAACCACTACGTTCAGCCACTGGATGCACTGTTTCGTGGGTCGGGACGAGCCTGCCGCTCTACCCGGGGAGTGGTGATGGCCTTAGCCCGATTTGATTGGCAAGAGGGGACCATTAACTTAAATTTTGCCAGCGTTGGCAACATTACAGCCAGAGTCTTTGGTAGTCTAAACCCAAAGAGTTTCCTTACGCACCGAGGAATTGTTGGTCTTAATGCTCCTCATCCAGTTGTCTCTGCGTACAACTGGCATTCGGAATTCTGTTTAATACTGCACACGGATGGCTTATCTACGGACTGGCACTGGAACGACTTTCCTAACCTGGCTGTGGAGTCCGCTACTCGTGTTGCCCAACACCTGCTGCTAAAACTGGCCAATGGTAACGATGATGCCACTATCATTGTGGTGAAAGGTGATCCCCGATGAACGAAAGAAGTGAAACAATACTTTCTTTAAAGAATCAGTTGGCCGAAGCACTTAAAAGAAACCGCCTGCTCCAGGAAGAATTGGCTGCAACAAACAGCGGTCTGCTGGCCTTGACTTTGGAGCTTGAGGCCAAGAACGAGGAAGTTCAGGTTATCACACAACAGCTTGGGCAAGTATCTAGAATGGCAACCATGGGCGAACTGGCAGCGAGCATCGCACACGAACTAAACAACCCCCTGACAACGGTCAGTCTAAGGGTGGAATCTTTGTCCGCTCAGATTTCTGCTGACGATCTAAAGCAGCGATCTTTACAAATTATCTTCCAGGAAATCGAGCGGATGAGCACCCTTATCAAAAACCTGCTGGATTTCAGCCGACGCGGTCAAAGACAGGTTTCCACAGTCGATGTCTGCCGGGAACTAGAGCACACCCTGGAGCTTATTTATTATCTATTTCGCAAAAAAAGGATTACTATCAAACGGGCGTATCAATCGGAATTGCCTAAGATTAATGCAGACAGCCAGGGGTTGCAGCAGGTGTTCATAAACCTATTCACGAATGCCTGCGATGCGATGCCTCAGGGCGGAACACTAACGATTAGGGTATTTATAGATCCTATCGATTCCGAGTATATCGCTATTGAGTTTAGTGACACGGGTATAGGCATTCAGCCCGAAGCCCTGTCCAAAGTGATGGATCCCTTTTTTACTACTAAACTAAAAAATAAAGGCACTGGGTTGGGCCTAGCCATTTGTCGTCGTATTATGCAGGAGCATCATGGTTTAATCAATATCACCAGTGAAATCGGTAAAGGCACCACGGTTTCTTTAAAATTGCCCTTATAATGTACATTTGATAAACGAAATCTAAATTCGTTTTCCTACGGTTGATTGGGGGTTGCGCACATTGGTTGATACCATAAAAAACCGGATTTTAGTTGTTGATGATGAGGTCGAATTATTGACTGCCTTATGTGAAATTCTTAATGAAAAGGGGTACGAGGCCTTAGGGTTTTCATCCTGCAAAGATGCCTTCACCGCTTTAATCGAACAGGATGTGGATATACTTTTAGTCGATCTAATGATGCCTGAAATGGATGGAATTGAGTTTTTATCAGAAGCGCAAAAAATTGACCCTAATGTTATTGGCATCCTCATGACCGGTTACGGAACAGTGCATACAGCAGTAGAAGCTATGAAGGTCGGAGCATGTGACTATGTGTTAAAGCCTTTTAAAATAAACATGCTGCTGACCGTGTTGAACCGTGCCTTGGAAATGAGACGTTTGAGGAATGAAAATTTACAGCTGCGCGAGACGATGGCTATTTATGATCTTTCAACTGCTGTTTCCTCCACCTTTGAAATGCCGGTAATTCTAAATAAGATTGCTGACACAGTTCTTAAGCAGTGTGAAGCCGATGAAATGTCCATCATGTTGCCCACAAACAGTGGGAATGAATTTTATGTTGCCGTTGTCCGGGGTGAGCGAAACGAAAATATTTTGGGGGAATGTATCCCCATTCAAGATGGTATTGCTGGCTGGGTAGCCTCTAACCAACAGGAACTATTAATGGACGGGGAAGTTCATGATCCCCGTTTTTCTCCAATTCGGCCCCGCCCGGAAATCAAGTCCTCCCTTTCAATGCCACTGCTTGCAGGTGGAAAATGTATTGGGGTATTGAATGTTAATTCATTGAAAAGAAAATCATTTTTCCACAAAAAATTTAAGGCTTTAAAAATTTTAGCCTGCACGGCTGCCATTGCCCTGGAAAACGCTCAACTTTATGCAGAATTACGGGAGAGTGAGGCACGATACCGTCAGATAGTAGAAACAGCCACTGAAGGCATCTGGGTTGTCGATGGAGCTTGCAGAACAACCTTTGTCAACAAATGGATGGCTAAAATGCTCGCCTACACGGTCGAAGAGATAATAGGAAAATCCTTTTTTGACTTCATTGATGACGATTGGATTGCGGCAGCTAAGAATATTGTTAATCATCGCATACAAGGAATTTCGGAGCAGCATGAATTTATGTTTCGCCGCAAGGATGGCAAAGAATTATGGGTAATTTTATCTGATAACCCCTCTTTTGAATCAAATGGGCAATATTTAGGATCGGTGTCCATGGTTACCGATATTACTAAGCGCAAGCAATTAGAGCAAGAAATGGTACGCCTTGATCGCCTTAATCTAATTGGTCAAATGGCTGCCGGTATAGGTCATGAAATAAGAAATCCCATGACTTCCGTACGAGGATTTCTACAAATACTTGGACGCAAAGAAGAATTCGCAAAAAACAAGACATACTTTGACCTAATGATTGATGAACTGGATCGAGTAAACTACATCATTACGGAGTTTATTTCTCTAGCTCGAATTAAGGTCTTAGACAAAAAACGAATCAATCTAAATGCTATAATCGAGGCTCTCTTACCGTTAATTCAAGCCGATGCAATCAAAAATGAAAGATATTTAAAAGTCGAACTTGGGGAAATTCCTGATTTGCTTTTAGACGAAAAGGAAATCCGACAGATCATACTCAACTTTGTTCGCAACGGTCTTGAAGCATCACCACCAGGCAGTGATTTGACCATCCGATCATTTATCGAAGGCGATCATGTTGTTTTAGCCGTGCAGGATAAAGGTGAGGGAATCAAACCTGATGTTCTGGAAAAAATCGGAACACCGTTCTTTACCACCAAAGAGAATGGAACCGGCTTAGGTTTGGCCGTATGTTACAGTATCGCCGCCCGTCATAATGCAAAAATAGAAATAAAAACGAATGTAGGTGGTACAACATTTTTTGTGCAATTTAAAAAATTTGACAACCAATAAACCTTATATTTATTAGAACCTTAGATGGGGCACAATTAAGTTATCGAATTGATAAGGAGGCCCCTATGAAGGCTAAATATATTTTTATGGTTGCTCTTGTATTTTTCCTGGTGGCAGTTTTACCCGGCACCGATAGACTATATTATCAGCCATCATTTAAACTCTTCCTTGGGGGCAACGCGACTCAAAGTGATTCTGCCCGTAACAGCGGGGATTTTAATAACGACCTGGTAAAGCTCAAGGAGTTAGATGATTCCTTTGTTTATGACCTAAAGTATGCCTCCACCGATAACTTCACCGGAAAAAAGATTTATAGTCATGCCATTTGTTTAATCCATCGGAATACAGCACAAAAACTAATCTCTGCCAACAATGATTTTAAACAGCTTGGCTATAGAATAAAAATATATGATGCCTATCGGCCCTATTCCGCCCAAAGGATACTTTATGATGCCGCAGAAAATAAAAACTTCTTAGCGGATCCAGAAAAGGGTTCCAACCATAACAGAGGAGCTGCGGTGGATATAACCTTGGTAGATAAATATGGTCATGAACTTCCCATGCCATCTAATTTTGATGAGTTTAGTATAAGATCTAGGATTAATTACTATCGTACAGAAAAGGAACGAATCAGTAACCGTGAACTCCTTGGCAGGATAATGGTTAAACACGGCTTTAAAAGGATAGGTAACGAATGGTGGCATTTTGAAGATACAGAGTCTAAGCAATACCCCCTTTTGGATATACCCTTTGAGGCTTATGCCCCCTAGAATCATGGCATAACCCCCTATACGGACAAGGGTTATGCCATGATTCTAAGTTTATGCTCCGGGTTCATCACCAGAAATTGCATTGACAAAAGCATTTAAGCTGGGGTTGGTGGCCTTCTATTCCGCGAAGGAAGTGCCTCCATTGAAATAGCAATAGACAGTCTGGATCAGATGGCCAAGCTGCCCCTCAAACTTATCTACCCAGGGCATGGTACAGCGATCGCCAACCCACTGGAAACAATCGATAAGGCCAGATTCCGTTTGGAAAAGTGGCTGAGAAGCCCGGAAAAAGTTGCGTGGCATGCCTGCAAACGAATATTTTCCTATGCTCTCATGATCCGAAATGGGCTGCCTGAACATGAAGTCGTTGACTACTTAATGAAGTGCGAATGGTATCATGACTTTAGTACAAATATTTTTAACCTTAAACCGATTGACTTTATCCAGCCTTTGCTGGACGAAATGCTCAGATCCAAGGCTGCCCACTGGCAAAACAACAGACTGATGCCCAGTACTCCCTATAATTGGCCAGATATACAGACTAACGAAGCGGAAAAGCGATGTAGGTTGTAGCGCCGTATCGTTAACGATCTTCGATAAAAACTTGCGAAGCATTCCGGACACTGGTATAAGACAGCCACTAAGATAGTAGAACTTTAAACAGCAAGGGTACCATTTTATTTCGGAAGGAATGTAGTGGTACCCTAAATGATTCCATCCCTCAGAATGGCTCTGGGAGCCACCTAAGAATACCCACTTTTCTGTGCACGAAATGTCGGATGAAGATATTTAGCTTATGATATTCTATTTATGAAAGGTGGTTATCTAAATGGACTTGCTTAAGAAAATGAATGAGGCATTAACCTATATTGAAAAAAACCTTTCTCATGATATTGATTTTAAAGAGGTAGCCCGCATCGCCTGTTGTTCTGAATATCACTTTAAAAGGATGTTTTCTTTTCTGTCAGGTGTAACATTATCGGAATATATCCGCCGCAGACGACTTACCCTGGCAGCCCTTGAATTGAAAGATAACAACATAAAGGTAATTGATATTGCAATTAAATATGGCTACAACTCGCCTGATTCCTTTACAAGGGCTTTTCAAGGGCTGCACGGGGTGACCCCAACAGAAGCAAGGAATACTGTCCATTCACTAAAAGCATTTCCACAAATGACCTTTCAGTTAACGATAAAAGGGGGAAATGAATTGAACTATCGCATTGTGGAAAAAGAAGCCTTTCATATAGTTGGCATAAAGAAAAGAGTACCTATTCTATTTAACGGAATTAATCCAGAGATTGCTGCCATGTGGGAAAGTTTAAATGTAGATAGGATAAACAAACTTAAGCAACTTTCTGATGTCGAACCTTTCGGGCTGCTTAGTGCATCCACAAACTTTTCCGAAGACCGAATGGAAGAAAAAGGGGAGCTTGATCATTATATCGGTGTAGCAACAACCAAGGAATGTCCTCCAGATTTAACCCAACTAGATGTTCCTGCCCTAACATGGGCTGTTTTTGAGGCAGTTGGCCCTTTTCCTGCCACGCTGCAAGAAGTTTGGGGACGTATTTATTCTGAATGGTTTCCCACATCAGGGTATGAAAAGACGGAAGGTCCTGAAATATTATGGAATGAGCATAAAGATGTGGCTTCCCCAACATTTAGAAGTGAAATCTGGATGCCAGTTAGGAAAAGAAAATGTTAGGCCTATTCACGGGTATAATAAACAATCCCTAAAGTTCCGGGCCCCACATGAAGACCAATGACTGGTCCGATGGGACAGACCGGCAAAGTGATGCCCAGGCTTTCCTGCAATTGTTTAGCTAGGTTATTGGCTTCCGTCTCAAAATTTATATGGTGAATAGCCGCTTCACCAAAGCCCTTCTTCCTAACATCTTCTAAAAAGATATGTATAATCTCTTTAAGTGCACGGTCTTTTTTACGAACTTTACTTAATAGGGCTGTTTTGCCGTCAACCACAGTAAGAATCGGACGTATTTGCAACAAAGAACCCAACAACGCGGCAGCTCCTCCAATTCGGCCACCCTTTTGCAAATAGGCCAAGGTATCTGGCACAAATAAAAACCTGCTTCGCCCCATGACAAACTTGGCTTGGGTTAGTACTTCTGCCAAAGACTTTCCTGCCTTGGCCGCCCTAGCCGCTGCCAATACGGGGAAACCAAGCTCCAGACAGTTAGACCTTGAATCCAAAATTTCAATACTCGCCTGGGGGTATTTATCAATAATCATTTTTCTAACCATATTTGCCGCCGAAAAGGTGCCACTCATGTCTGAGGAAAGAAAAATTCCCACAATCCCATGACCTTCTAGGATAAGTTTTTCAAAAACTGTATAGAACTCCTGCGGGGCTGGTTGGGATGATGTCGGTATGGTCTGAGCCTTGGCCATTCTATTGTAAAAGGTATCATTGTCGATTGCTTCTTCACGAAATGTTTCTGAATCAATGGTGAGCCCAAGAGATACAACCGATATATCAAGGTCCTCTCTAAGCTGTCGCGGTATATAGGAAGTACTGTCGGTTACGATTTTTATCGCCATTGTTTCCCTCCGGCATTGTAATTGTTTTCTATAATGTACTATATCTTGTTCCATTCATTCAACATCCATCTTCATTTTACCGCTGTGAACAAAGATTGCCTAGCTTCCAGTCACCATAATAGAGTAGGGAAACCAGTCTCCTGGCTTCCCCCTCATCAAACCGTACGTGCCCTACTAAGGCATACGGCTTACCAAGTGTGATTTGACGTTATAAAGTGTACTGCGCTACTCGTTGGGCATACAG